>DATCUL010000259.1:0-8003 GCA_036567405.1 Methyloversatilis sp.
CCGGGCGTACGACCCACACCATGCTCAAGCAGGCGCTGTCCAAGGTGGAGGGGTGCCCGGTCAAGATGGTCATTCTCAACAAGGCGCGGTATGCCCGCACCGATGGCTACTACGGCTATTACGGATACGGATACGGGTATGGTGCGGACAGCCATCAGGTCAAGGGCGATGACGAAGGTGTGTGACCGCAAGGAATGGAGGCCGAACGCAACGGCTAAAGCGGTAACAGGCGCGATGCTGTTCCTTGCTTTGGCATCTGGAACGGCGCGGGCGGAAAACTGGCATGTCGAACCCAGTCTGACGACCCGGATGATTGTCACTGACAACATCAACTATTCGGCGACGAAGGCCAAGTCGGACCAGTTGCTGGAGGTGAATCCCTCCATAAGTGTTCGCCGCACCAGCCCCCGGTTGCAGTTCATCGGCGAATACACGCCCCGCTACTTTCATTACGCCGAAGACACGTTTCCCTCACGTCTTTCGCATGCGTTCAACCTCAATGGTCGTCTGGAAGTCATCGACGATTTCTTTTTCCTAGATGCGAAAGCGATCTCATCGGAGCAGAACCGTTCGGTATTCAACGCAGTCCCGACCGACAATGCTTCCGCCGCGAATCAATTGAACCGGACGCGTACCTATTCGCTGACGCCGTCCCTGCGTGGCAACGTGCGTCTTGGCGACGTCGCCTTGTGGTCGTCAAGTCTGAATTCAGTGCGTAGTGAATCGAGTGGTACGCAGGGTGCGATCAGCAGCGACACCTTCACCGCAGCGCTTGTGAGTACGCCGGCGAAGATAGGTTGGCGGGTCGATGCCAGTTCAGTGTCGACCAACTCCGACCGTGGTGGAGACTCCCAGCGCGACCGGATCACCGGCGGGCTGGTTTTTCGTCCGGACTCGACCCTGAGTCTGACCGCTCGTTACGGTTACGAGAACTCGGATTTCCCCGGCGCGCCGAAGAACAGCAACAACAAGGATACCTATGGTGGCAGTGTCCAGTGGACGCCTACACCACGTACTTCGCTGAGCGCAGATATCGACAAACGTCCGTATGCGACCACGTCCACGTTGAATGCGACTCACCGCCTGCCCCGCCTTGTTTTCAACGTATCTCATTCGAGAAACCTGACCAATCGCGCGCAGCAGGCGTTGCAACCGAGCGGGGTGTTCGACCTGTTCGACAGTCTTAGCCTGATGGAACCCTTTGCGAGCATCGCCGATACTGGCCAGCGCGAACAGGCGATGGCGACCTATCTGCGTGACAATGGTCTGACTCGTTACGTGACCGGACTCAGTTCCATCCTGACGGACAGGGAGTTCCTGCAGACGCGTTCTCAGGTGTCGGCCACCTATACCGGTATTCGCAATACCTTATCGCTCAGCGTCTTTCAGACGAACAATGACAGCGGAGTCGGTTCTTCCGGCGGGATCGCCAAGGATGATTTTTCCTTGGCGCGGGCCATTCGTCAGCACGGCTGGAGCGCCACCTACGCTTACCGGCTGAGTGCGATTTCGTCGCTCAGCCTGAATCTGTCGGGCAGCAGGTCCAGTGGTCGGACCGGAGGCTCGCTGAGCAGTGACCGGGACACGCTCAACGCAACCTGGAACACCAAGCTGGGGGCGCGTACGAATGGCTCAATCGGCTTCCGCATGACGCGTGCCACAGTCCGTGACGGCGACGTCGACGAAAATGCAGTCATTGCGACGCTGACAACCCGCTTCAACTGACCGGTCGCCGTGCGCCCGGTTGCGTGGGCAGCCGCATTGTTCATCCACCCACACAGCCAGCCTCATGTACGAGTCCTTCTACGGTCTTTCCGGCAAGCCTTTCCAGCTCAATCCTGATCCGTCCTTCTTTTTCGGAAGCAAGGGGCACAGGCGCGCGCTCGCTTACCTCGAATACGGTCTGCATCAGAGCGAAGGTTTCATCGTCATCACGGGTGAAATCGGCGCCGGCAAAACCACGCTGGTCAGAAGCCTGCTGCAGAAGCTGGATGCCAAGAAGGTGGTGGCGGCGCAGTTGGTAAGTACGCATCTCGACGCGGAGGACACACTGCGTCTGGTTGCTGCGGCGTTCGGACTGCCCAACAAGCAGTTGAAGAAGGCCGATCTGCTGCTGTCGATCGAAATGTTCCTGCTGTCGCTGACAGCCGCCGGGAAACGTGCGCTGCTCATCGTCGACGAAGCGCAGAACCTGACGCCACGAGCGGTCGAGGAACTGCGCATGCTGTCCAACTTTCAGCTTGGCGAGCATGCTTTGCTGCAGAGTTTCCTGGTTGGTCAGCCTGAATTCCGGGAAACCATGCAGAGTCGCGACATGGAGCAACTGCGGCAACGGGTAATTGCCTCCTATCACCTCGGCCCGATGGACACTGCAGAGACCGAGGCCTATATCGAGCACCGCCTCAAGCATGTCGGCTGGCGTGGGTCTCCGGTGTTCCAGACGGATGCGCACGAGGCCATTTTCAAGGCCACCGAGGGGGTGCCACGACGCATCAACACCCTCTGTGACCGGCTCATGCTCGCGGGTTTTCTCACCGGTGCCCGGTCGTTCGGTGCATCGGACGTCGAGAGCGTCGTCAGTGAAATCCGCGACGAAGCGGGTGAAAAGGCAGCCGCGGCTGCAGTGGCCAAGAGCAACGAGGCGGCGGCTCAACACGGTGTTGCGCACAGCGCGTCGTTCGGAGGTTCAAACCTGATCGGCGCACCAGCTCTGTTCGACATGGATCTGTCTCAGTTCAATCTCGACGCGGATTCTGCCCAGCGGGTGCGTGACTTCGTCAACGCACACCAGGCCGGCTGTCTGGAAGATCGCTTGCTGCGAATGGAGCGTACGCTCGAACAGACCATTGCGTTGCTTGCGGAACTCGCGGACCGCTCTATCGAAGCGTCGCAGGACGGAGCACAGATATCCAGAAAGGTTGGCGAATGAGTGCCGCATCCGTGATCGCACCGGTACTCTGCGTGGTCGGTGCCCGACCGAATTACATGAAGATGGCGCCGGTATTGCGTGCCTTTGATGAGCACGTCCCGCCTGTACCCTGGGTGCTGGTGCATACCGGCCAGCACTACGACCACGCGATGAACGAGCGGCTCTTCAGCGGTCTGCGGCTGCCGACGCCGCAATACAACCTCGAGGTCGGTTCGGGCACGCACGCGGTACAGACAGCCGAAATCATGAAGCGCTTCGAGCCGCTGGTCGACGACATCAAACCGTCCTGCGTGCTGGTGGTCGGCGACGTGAATTCGACGCTGGCGTGCGCGCTGGTGGCGGTCAAGAAGCATGTCGCCGTGGTTCACGTCGAAGCGGGGCTGCGCAGCGGCGATCGTGCGATGCCGGAAGAAATCAACCGCATCCTGACCGACCGCATCTCCGACCGTCTCTACACCACCGAGCGCAGCGCGCTGGACAATCTTGTCGCCGAAGGCGTGGATGCGTCCTGGGTGAGCTTCGCCGGCAACGTGATGATCGACTCCTTGCTGTCCAGCAAGCCGCTGGCAGTGCCGCCAGCACAGACGCTGGGCGAGCATGGAATCGATGCGAAGCTGATCGCTGACGGTCGATACGCCGTGGTCACGTTGCACCGGCCGAGCAACGTCGACGATCCGGAACAGCTCCGTCGTCTGACGGCAATGCTGGCCGATGCTGCAAAGCGCCTGCCGCTGCTGTTCCCGATTCATCCGCGCACGCGTGCCAATATCGAACGCTTCGGCTTTGGCGCCCTGCTCGAGAACCCGAAGATCGCACTGCTGCCGCCGCTGGGTTATCTAGAAATGCTGGGCCTGATGAGCAACGCCACGGTGATGATCACCGACTCCGGCGGCATCCAGGAAGAAACCACGGCCTTGTCGGTGCCCTGTCTGACGCTGCGCGACAATACCGAACGGCCGATCACGGCCGAGCAGGGCACAAATACGGTGGTTGGCAGCGACCAGGCGCTGTTTGTCCGCTGCCTGGATGACATTCTCGCCACCGGTGGCAAGCGGGGGTGCGTGCCGGAGTACTGGGACGGGGCTGCTGCGCCGCGCATCGTGGCCGATCTCTATGACTGGCTGCTGTCCCGCCTGCCGGCGGATGCCTGAGGTGCAGATGAACGCTCTGCAAACTGTCCGCAACGCTTTCACCGTCGACGTTGAAGACTACTTCCAGGTGTCGGCTCTTGCGCCGTACATCGCGCGTACGGACTGGGACGGTATTGAATGCAGGGTCGAGCACAATGTTGAGCGGATACTCAGGCTGCTTGACGAATCCGGCAATCGGGGCACCTTCTTCACGCTGGGCTGGGTGGCGCAGCGCTACCCGGCGATGGTGAAGCGGATCGCCGCGGCTGGCCATGAGATCGCCAGTCACGGCAGCGCACATCTGCGCGCGACCGATCAGTCGCCGGCTGAATTTCTGGATGACATCGCACGCGCCAAGAAACTGCTCGAGGACATCACGGGCGTCGAGGTGCGTGGCTATCGCGCCCCGAGTTTTTCCATCGGTCACACCAATCCCTGGGCGCTAGATTGTGTGGCGCAGGCCGGTTACCGCTACAGTTCCAGCATCTATCCGGTCAGGCATGATCACTACGGCATGCCGGACGCACCGCGTTTTCCGTTCACCTCACGCGAAGGCCTGATCGAAGTGCCGGTCACGACAGTGAGCTTCGCGGGCCGCAATCTGCCGGCCGGCGGTGGCGGATATTTTCGCCTGCTGCCCTACGCCGCCTCGCGCTGGCTGCTGCGCCAGGTGAACCGGCGTGACGGACGTCCCGCAATGTTCTATTGCCATCCGTGGGAGATCGATGCCGGGCAGCCGCGCGTGAAAGGCGTGGATGCGAAGTCGCGTTTCCGCCATTACGTCAATCTCGAACGCACCGAAGCACGGCTGGGCCGGTTGATGCGCGACTTCCGCTGGGGGCGCATGGACGAAGTGTTTCCGGAGATAGCCCGTGCGACCTGAGGCCGAATTCATGACTGCAGTGAACGTGCGCGCGGCAAGCAATGCCGATCGCGGCAACTGGAACGATTTCGTCGAGCAGTGCCCGACGGCCAGCTTCTTTCATCTGTTCGAGTGGCGCGACATCATGCGCGACGTGTTCGGTCACCGCACGCATTACCTGCTGGCCGAACGTGGCGGGCGCATCTGTGGCGTGCTGCCGCTGGCGCAGGTGAAGAGCCGCCTGTTCGGCCACTCCCTGGTGTCGCTGCCTTTCGGCGTGTATGGCGGCGTGGCGGCGGCTGACGAGGCCAGCGCACTGGCGCTCGAAGGCGAAGCGCAGCGCATCGCGCAGTCGCTCGGCGTCGACCATCTCGAATTCCGGAACGTGCAGGCGCGTCATGCCGACTGGCCGACCGAGGATCTCTACGTCACCTTCCGCAAGGTGCTGTCGCCGGACGTCGAGGAGAACATGAAGGCGATCCCGCGCAAGCAGCGCGCGATGGTGCGCAAGGGCATCGCCAACGGCCTGAAGGCCGTGTTCGATGCCGACAACGCGCGCTTCTTCGAACTGTATTCGGACAACGTGCACCGGCACGGAACGCCCGCCATGTCGCGCCGCTACTTCGATACGCTGCGCGCAACCTTCGGCGAACGCTGTTCGGTGATGATCGCGGAAGGTCCGGACGGCACGCCGTTGAGCGGCGTCATGAGCTTCTACTTCCGCGATGAAATCCTGCCGTATTACGCGGGCGATGCGCTGGCGGCACGCGATCTGGCGGCCAACGACTTCAAGTATTGGGAACTGATGCGTCACGCCTGCGAGCGTGGCATCCGGGTGTTCGACTACGGTCGCAGCAAGCAGGGTACCGGTTCGTATTCGTTCAAGAAGAACTGGGGCTTCGAAGCGACGCCGCTGCACTACGAATACTGTCTGTACAAGCGCGACAGCCTGCCGCGCAACAATCCGTCCAACCCCAAGTACAAACTGATGATCGAGGCGTGGCGACGCATGCCGCGCAGCCTTGCCAACGTGATTGGTCCCTTCATCGTCCGCAACCTCGGCTGAACGCGGCGTCGCCATGGAAGCGCTGCTCTTTCTCGCTCATCGCCTGCCGTTTCCGCCGAACAAGGGCGACAAGATCCGTTCGTATCACCTGCTGCGACATCTGGTGCAGCGTCATGCGGTACATGTCGGCACCTTCATCGACGACGAAGCCGACCTGCCGCATGTGCCAACCTTGGCCGGTATGTGCGCGCAACTGCATACGGAAGTCATTCACCCGCGCAGCCGCAAGCTCGCATCGCTGCGTGCCTTGGCGACCGGCGAATCGCTGAGCGTCGTCTATTACCGCTCGGAGTCGATGCAGCGCTGGGTCGACGACACGATTGCCCGTCACGGCATCACGAAGGCGGTGGTGTTCTGTTCGACCATGGCGCAGTACCTGGACCGTTATCCGCAGGTTCGGCGCATCGTCGATCTGGTCGACGTCGATTCCGCGAAATGGGCGGAATATGCGCCGCGTCACCGCTGGCCGATGTCATGGCTGTACCGGCGCGAAGCCGGAACCCTGCTCGACTACGAAGCACGTGTGGTGGGTGCGTCCCATATGAGTCTGCTGGTGACACCGGCTGAAGTTGCGCTGTTCGAATCGCTGGCGCCTGCTCAACGGGGACGCGTGCGTGCGCTGCCCAACGGCGTCGATGTCGATTTCTTTCACCCGGCGCAGGCTGGCACAAGTCCTTACGCCGCTGGCGAGCGCCCGGTTGTGTTTACCGGTGCCATGGATTACTGGCCGAACATCGACGCTGCCTGCTGGTTTGCCACCGAGGTGATGCCGCTGGTCCGGGCAGTTGAGCCGGCCGCGCATTTCTACGTGGTCGGCATGAATCCGTCGCCTGCGGTGCGTGAGCTTGAGCGGCTCGGCAACGTGACGGTGACCGGCCGGGTGGACGATGTCCGCCCGTGGGTTGCGCATGCGGCCTGTGCGGTGGCGCCACTGCGCGTGGCACGCGGCATTCAGAACAAGGTGCTGGAGGCCATGGCGATGGGGCGGCCGGTGGTGGTGTCCGCCACCTGTGCCGGCAGTCTGGATGCGCAGCCTGGTCGCGACTTCATTGCCGCAAGCGATGCGCAGTCCTTTGCCCAGGCCGTTCTCGAGCTGTTGGACCAGCAGACTGCCTTGGCGGTCGGGGCTGCGGCGCGTGCGCGCATTGAGCAGATCTATCGCTGGGACAGCGCGCTGGCGGCGCTGGACGATTGCCTCGGCGCGCCGAGGCGCGGCGCGGACGTGCATACACACAACTCTGGAACCGACTGTGATGTTGAACCCGGCATCCTCCGTTCACGTGGCTGAGTCAGGCCGCGCTGCCGGATCGTGGCGCAGCGCAGGCGTGCTTTTCCTGCTGCTGCTTGCGCTGCTGCTGACGCTGTACTGGGATGCCGCGGCATCCATGGCACAGATCTGGTGGCGCTCTGAAACCTTCGCGCACGGGCTGCTCGTCGCGCCGATTTTCGTCTGGCTAGTGTGGCGCAAGCGCGCTGCACTTTCGCGCGTTGCGCCACAGCCGTGTTTTTGGGGGTTGCCGCTGCTGCTGCTCTGTCTTTCGGGCTGGATGGTGGCCGACGTCGCCGGAGTTCAGGTGGTGCGTCAGCTGTGCTTTGTTGCCAGCATTCCGGCCTTGGTGATTGCTGTGCTTGGCTGGCGTGTTGCATGGGTGATCGCCTATCCGCTCGCCTTCCTCTTCCTCGGGGTACCGATGGGTGAGGGGCTGATGTTGCCGCTGATGAATTACACGGCCGATTTCACCGTGGGTGCCCTGCAGGCCATGCACTTTCCTGTCTACCGGGAAGGGACTTTCTTCGAACTCCCGTCCGGTAGCTGGTCCGTTGTCGAAGCCTGCAGCGGATTGCGCTATCTGATTGCGTCGGTGACCGTCGGCGCACTGTTCGCATATCTCAGCTACCGTTCGCTATGGCGGCGTGCCGCCTTCATCCTGGCGTCCTTCGTGGTGCCAGTGATTGCCAATGGCTTCCGCGCCTTGATGATCGTTCTGCTTGCCCACTACTCGGACATGAGATCGG
>DATCUL010000260.1:0-25465 GCA_036567405.1 Methyloversatilis sp.
GACCAGTCCGCGCGGACGCGCCGCCAGCGCGCAGTGGCTGCCGGTGTCGGCAAGGTCACGGTACAGCCCGGCCGTCGCCTCGAAGGTGAGCGTGATGTGCTCCATGTCCATCACCGGTTCGGCAAAGCCGGCCTCGACCAGCATGTCGCCGACGTCATGCATGTCGATGAACCGATGCACGCGGCCGGGCAGGCCTGCCGCATCGAGCGCCGCCCGCAGTTCGCGCAGCGTGTCCGGGCCCAGCATCGAGAACATGAACAGGCCGCCGACACGCACGCAGCGCTGCACTTCGCGCAGCGCCTGCGGCAGATCGGGCAGCCAGTGCAGCGCCAGGTTGGACCACACCATGTCGATGCTGCGCGGCGCGATCGGCAGACGGGCGATGTCGGCGCGCACCAGCGAGTTCTGGCTGCCGCCCAGCACGCCGGGCAACCAGCGCCGCCAGCGCGGCGTGCGCTCGGCCGCCAGCGCCAGCATGGCCGCCGAACGGTCGAGACCGATGATCCGCGTATCGGGGTAGCGTGCGCGCAGCGGCTGCAGGTCGGCCCCGGTGCCACAGCCCAGATCGAGCAGGCGAGCCGGCTTAAGCGTGACCATGTCGAGCCGCTCCGCCATGCGACGGGCCACTTCCCGATGCAGTACGGCCGCGTCGTCGAAGCGGCCCGCCGCACGCTCGAAACCGCGCGCGACCGCGCGCGGATCAAGTGCGAAATCGGGCGGAACCGGCGCGGCGATCGCAGGCTGCTCCGCGGTCAGACCGACTTGACGCCCAGCCGCTCGAACAGGCGGCGGTCGTTTTCGGCCTGCGGGTTGCCGGTGGTCAGCAGCTTGTCGCCGTAGAAGATGGAATTCGCACCGGCAAGGAAACACAGCGACTGCATCTCGTCGCTCATCGCCTCGCGGCCGGCCGAAAGACGTACGTAGCTTTTCGGCATCGTGATGCGGGCGGCAGCGATGGTGCGCACGAATTCGAACGGATCGAGATCCGGTGCATCGGCCAGCGGCGTGCCTTCGACCTTGACCAGGTTGTTGATCGGCACCGACTCCGGCGGCGTGTCCATGCTGGCCAGCGTGGCGATCAGGCCGGCGCGCGCGCGGCGCGATTCGCCCATGCCGACGATGCCGCCGCAGCACACATTCATGCCGGCTTCGCGCACGGCTTCCAGCGTGTCGAAGCGGTCTTCCTGCGTACGCGTGCCAATCACCTCGCCGTAGAAGTCGGGCGCGGTATCGATGTTGTGGTTGTAGTAGTCCAGACCGGCCTTCTTCAGCGTTTCCGCCTGGCCTTCGCGCAGCAGCCCGAGCGTGGCGCAGGTTTCCAGACCCAGGCCCTTCACCGCCGAAATCATTTCGGCCACCTGCTCGACGTCACGGTCCTTCGGGCCGCGCCAGGCCGCACCCATGCAGAAGCGCGTGGCGCCGGCATCGCGCGCGGCACGCGCCGCGGCCAGCACGTCGTCGATCGGCAGCAGGTCCTGGCTGGTGACGCCGGTGTCATGGCGCACCGACTGCGGGCAGTAGCCGCAGTCTTCCGGACAGCCGCCGGTCTTGATCGACAGCAGGGTGGATCGCTGTATGGCATTGGGATCAAAATGCTCGCGATGCACCTGCTGGGCGCGGAACATCAGATCGGCGAACGGCAGTTCGAACAGCGCCTCGACCTGGGCCGTGGTCCAGCGCGCGGCGGACTGGGAACGGGAGGTGGGCGGCATATGGATGACTTGAGTATGCATGGGTCTGTGACAGACGGGCGCGAACGCGCCGGAACGACGAAGCCGCCATTTTCTTCGAAAAAGGGGCGTGCATGTTGCACCGCGTAATTTCCGACCTCGGCAGGGCACTGCGCACCACGCTGCTGCCGCAGGACTGCCGGCTGTGCGGCCTGCCATCCGGCGACGCACTGCTGTGCGCCGGCTGCCGCGACGACCTGCCCCGGCTGCCGGCCGCGCATTGCCCGGTCTGCGCGCTGCCGGTACCGAGCGCCCGGGTGTGTGGCCGCTGTCTGAAGAAACCTCCGGCGTTCGACGCCACGCTGGCCGTGTGGGCTTACGAAGCACCGGCGGACGGACTGATCCACGCACTGAAATTCCGCGCCCGGCTGCCGCTGGCCGCCTGGTTCGCACAGGAGCTGCAGGCACTGGGCCTGCTTCCGCTCGACCTGCTGCTGGCCATGCCGCTGCATCCGCGCCGGCTGTCCGAACGCGGCTTCAACCAGTCGGTCGAGATCGCACGCCATCTGGCCCGGATCGGCGACCTGCGTTTCGACGCATTCGGGCTGTCGCGCATCCATGACACGCCACCCCAGCGAGAGCTGGCGTGGTCGCAACGGCGGCGCAATGTGCGCGGCGCATTCGCGGTGACCTCGCAGGTTGCCGGCCTGCACGTTGCCGTGGTCGACGACGTGCTGACCACCGGCGCCAGCCTGCACGAAGTCGCCCGGGCGCTGAAGGCAGCCGGCGCGCTGACGGTGACCAATCTGGTGCTCGCGCGCACACCGAAACTGCGCGGCAGGTGACATGCAATGGCCAGAACCGTTGCCGGCCACTCAATTCATCCGATCCGCCTTTTCGGCGTCATCCACGGCAGAATCCGGCACCCGAACCGCGCATTGCAGCCATGTTCCACATCGTCCTCTACCAGCCGGAAATTCCGCCCAACACCGGCAACGTGATGCGCCTGTGCGCCAACGGCGGCTTCCGGCTGCATCTGGTCAAGCCGCTGGGTTTCGAGATCACTGACAAGCACCTGGCACGCGCCGGCATGGATTACCGCGATCTGGTGAATGTGACGGTGCATGAGGACTGGGCTGCGCTGTCGGCCGCCCTGGCGCTGCAGCCGGAAGATCCGCGGCTGTATGCGCTGAGCACACGCGGACGGGTGGCGCACACGGCGCCACAGTACCGCGCCGGCGACATCTTTCTGTTCGGTCAGGAAACGGCAGGATTGCCCGGTGCGCTGCTGGACACGATTGCACCGGCGCAGCGCCTGCGCATTCCGATGCGGCCGGACTGCCGCAGCCTGAACCTCAGCAATTCAGTCGCCATCGTCGCCTACGAAGCCTGGCGGCAGCACGGCTTCGACGGCGCACGGGTACCGGACTAGAGACTAGGTTTCAACCTTGGGGTCGCGCGACAGCAGCATCTCGACCGCGCTGGCTGCGGCCATCCGGCCATCCAGCACGGCAGCAACGGCCTGCGTGATCGGCATGTCAACCTCGAGCCGCCGGGCCAGTGCATCTGCTTCGTGCGCGGTCGGCACGCCCTCGGCGACGTGCCCGAGCGTGGCGAGCACATCCCCGAGCGACTGCCCCTGTGACAGCAGCAGACCGACGCGCCGATTGCGCGACAGGTCACCGGTACACGTCAGTATCAGATCACCGACGCCGGCCAGTCCCATGAAAGTCTGATGGCGGCCGCCGAGCGCCACACCGAGCCGGGCGATTTCCGCCAGGCCGCGGGTGATCAGCGCGGCGCGGGCATTCGAACCGAAGCCGAAGCCGTCGCAGACGCCGGTCGCGATGGCCATCACATTCTTGACCGCACCACCGACCTCGACGCCGGTCTGGTCGTCGTTGGCATACAGCCGCAGGCGCCGGCTGTGCAGCGTGGCGACGATGGAACTGGCAAAGGAGAGATCGTCGCTGGCCACCGTGATCGCCGTCGGCAGTCCGCGCGCCACTTCAATCGCGAAACTGGGACCGCTGAAAGCGCCATGCGGCAGGGTCGGTGGCAGCACTTCGCGCGCTACCTGATGCGGCAGCAGGCCACTGCCCTGCTCGAACCCCTTGCACGCCCACAGCACGGCCGGTGCGGCAGAGCGTGCCACAGCCTCAAGCGTGGCGCGCAGGCCGGCGATCGGCGTGGCGACCAGTGCCAGGTCGCAGCCATCGAGTGCAGCCTGGATATCGTCGAATACGGTTATGCCTGCCGGCAACGCGATGCCCGGCAGGAAACGTTCGTTGGCATGCGTCGCACGCAGCCCGGCCGCCTGCAGCGCATCGCGCGTCCACAAGCGGACCTCATGTTCTGCGGCATAGGCCACGGCAAGCGCCGTGCCCCAGGCGCCGGCACCCAGCACACACAGTTTCATGGACGACAGACCGGGCTCAAAGCCCCCAGACCTGGGAAATGCGGATGAAACCGCTCTGGCCATCGCGATGCTTCACGCGCGCCCAGCCGGCCGCCACGGGGTCGGCAGACGGCACGGGTTCAAGCAGAACGCGCCGCTCGGCTTCGAACACCAGCGGCGCGGAGTCTTCCGCGCGCGCGAGTACCCTGGCCCGCTCCACCGTAACTATGACCGTACGCTGAGCCACCAGGGCCGACGACTCGACCCATGCCAGCATGCCACCCGGTTCGCGCACCTTGACCCAGCCAGCCTGGGACCGCACGACCTCGACCGGGGTCTGGCGTGCGATCACGAATTGCTGGCGCGCCTGTCGCGACGGCGCGTCATACATCACCGCGACATCCGACAGGGAACGGAATTCGATGCCCGCCGCCGACGCGGCGAGCGGGCAGACGGACGCGGCAAATGCCGCGAGCGCAGCCTTGAACTTCACTGAACGGTCGCGCCGTTCTGACCGTCGCCAGCCTGATTGCGCTGCTGGTAGATCGCTTCGAAGTTGACCGGTGCAAGCACGACCGGGGGGAAACCGGCGCGGTTCACCGCATCCGACACGCATTCGCGCGCATACGGGAACAGGATGTTCGGGCAGGCGATGCCCAGGATGGGCTGCAGGTCTTCAGCCGGCACGTTGCGGATCTGGAACACGCCAGCCTGACGCACTTCCACCAGGAACATGGTCTTTTCCTCGATCTTGGCCGTCACGGTCACGGTCAACGTCACGTTGTAGACGCCTTCCTGCACCGTCTTGCCCTCGGTCTGCAGCTGGATCTGCACCGACGGGTTCTCGCGGACCAGGAAAATCTCGGGTGCGTTCGGGACTTCGAGCGACAGGTCCTTGACGTAGACCTTCTCGATGGTGAACACGGGGCCCGTGGGCTGTTGGGGTTGCGTTGCTTCTTCGGCCATTTTTCACATCTCGGTTGGGGGTTAACGCTGCAAAACCCGGCATTACGCCTGCAGCAGGGGGTCCAGCTTGCCTTCGCGGTCGAGCGCGTGAAGATCGTCGCACCCTCCCACGTGGAAATCGTCGATGTAGATCTGCGGCACGGTGCGGCGACCCGTCTTCTCCATCATTTCGATGCGCAGCTGCGGATCGGTGTCGATGCGAACCTTTTCGATCGTCTCGACGCCCTTGCTGCGCAGCAGCCTCTCTGCCTGCGCGCAATACGGGCAGAAGCCGCTTGTATACATCAGCACGCGTGCCATGACATCACTTCTTGGTCAGCGGCAGACCGGCCTGTTCCCAGGCGCCGGTCCCGCCATCGAGGGCAAATACCTTTTCGAAACCTGCCTTGCGCAGCGTCGAGCAGGTGGAGGAAGAGCGATGGCCGCTGGCGCAGGCGATGATGAGCGGACGAGCCTTGAATTTCTCGAGCTCGCCCAGGCGCTGAGCGATCTGCCCGAACGGAATGTGTCTGGCGCCACCGATGTGTCCGCCATCCCATTCGGCCTGTTCGCGCACGTCGATCACCAGCGCATCCTCGCGGTTGATCAGCTGCGTCGCCTGGGCCGGTGACAGCCGGGGACCGGACACCCGCTGGCGCACGGTCATGATGATGAGCCCGATACCGCTCATTGCGGCGGTGATGACCCAGATGTAGTTCTGCTTGAGGAATTCCATTGAGATACGGGGCAGCCGGTAATGTAGTCAGGACAGACACTTCGGCAAGCGGTTCCGCGCCCCGGTCGGACCGGTCCGGCAGCACACACATTCCGAAACGTTGCAGGGTGTCGAATTTTTACGGGACTGCGGTCGGCGTTTTCTGGGAAAATGCGCATTTTAGCCCAAGCGCGGGCTGCCCACCTACAGACCGGACTTCGGCTCTGGAACACGTCACACCGGGACGCCGCGCATTACACACAGACCACATCCCATGTACAAGCTCGTTCTGCTGCGCCACGGCGAATCCGTCTGGAACAAGGAAAACCGCTTCACCGGCTGGACCGATGTCGGCCTGACCGACAAGGGCGAAATCGAGGCACGCGAAGCAGGCCGCCTGCTGCACCGCGAGTCCTACCGCTTCGACGTGGCCTTCACTTCAGTGCTCAAGCGCGCCAACAAGACGCTGTACGTCGTGCTCGAGCAGATGAACCTGATGTGGATACCGATCCGCCCGAGCTGGCGCCTGAACGAGCGCCACTACGGCGCGCTGCAGGGTCTGGACAAGGCCCAGACCGCGCAGAAGTTCGGCGATGAACAGGTGCTGGTATGGCGTCGCTCCTACGACACCCCGCCGCCGGCCCTGGACGAGGACGATCCGCGCCTGGACCGCAAGAATCCGCGCTATGCCGACGTACCGGATGGCGAATTTCCGCGAACCGAATGCCTGAAGGACACGGTGGCACGCGTGCTGCCATTCTGGAACGACGAGATCGCACCACAGATCCGCGCCGGCAAGAACGTGCTGATCGCCGCTCACGGCAACAGTATCCGCGCGCTGATCAAGTACCTCGACAACGTGTCGGAAAAGGACATCCTCGGTCTGAACATCCCGACGGCCCAGCCGCTGGTGTATGAACTCGACGAGAACCTGAAGCCGATCCGTCATTACTACCTTGGCGACCAGGAAGCCATCAAGGCCGCCATCGAGGCGGTGGCCAACCAGAGCCGCGCCGTGCCGCAGCGTCAGCGTCCGCCGATTCCGGACACCGAGGAAGCACAGTCCGAACCGCGTTCGCCGTGGATGGAGTGAAGGGCTGGCTGATCCCGCTGTTGCTGTGCGCCCTGCCGGGCTCCGCCCTCGCGGAGCGCGCAGTCCAGTCCAGTCCCGAGCAACTGCGTGCGCTGCAACAGCGCATGGAAGCGCTGCGCGACGAACTCAATCAGTCCGAAAACGCGCAGCGCGAGGCGCGTGACGAGCTGCGCGGCTCGGAAAGGGCCATCTCGGACGCCACGCGCGCGCTGCGCGACATCAGCAGCCAGCGCAAGGAGGTCGAGGCCGTCCTCGTGCAGACGCGGAACAGCGTCAGGGCCGGCGAAGAATTGCTGCAGGCACAACAGGCTCGACTTGCCCGACTGCTGCGCGGGCATCAACGTGCCGGTGAAGCCGACGCATTGCGCCATCTGCTCTCCGGCAGCGATCCCAACCAGAGCGCGCGCGACCTGCAATACCTGCGCAGCCTGTCTCGCAGTCAGCTCACACTGATGAACGCCCATCGCGACACGCTCGCCCGACAGCGCGAGCTGATCGCCCAGCAGGACGCGCAGCTGGAGCAGCTGCGCACGCTGGAAGCGCAACAGGAGCGCGAGCACGCGCGGCTGCAGTCCGAACACGACATCCGGCGAAAGGTGCTCGAACGCATCTCGACGCAGTTGCGCACCGAACGGCAGGAACTGGCAACCCTGAAGCGGGACGAAGCACGTCTCGGCAGGCTGATCGAGGCTCTGTCCAGAAAGAGCGTGCGCACGCCGGTACGGCCGCAGACAACTCCGGCAGCCACTGCGACAACACCATCGGCCGACTCCGCAGACTCGCATGGTGCGGACGACGGCGGTCCGACCGTGCATGCAAGCGCAGTCGATCACGGCGGCCAGCCCTTTCCGAAACTTCGCGGCAAACTGCCGTGGCCAGCGACCGGAGAACTTGCGCGCCGCTTCGGTGCCCAAGGCAGCGATGGCGGCACACCGCTGCGCGGCATCTTCATACGCGCCGCATCGGGAGACGTGCGCGCGGTCGCGGGCGGTACCGTGGTCTTCGCCGACTGGTTGCGCGGCTTCGGCAACCTGATCATCGTCGATCATGGCGACCACTACCTGAGCATCTATGGCAACAACGAAGCACTGCTGAAACAGGTCGGTTCGACCGTGCGCGGCGGCGACGCGATCGCCTCGATCGGCAGCAGCGGTGGGGCTTCGGAATCGGGTTTATACTTTGAATTACGGCATCAGGGACAGGCGCTGGACCCGTTGAAATGGGTATCCCGCTAGCGTCCGTGCCGTTACACACGCGGAGTGCATTCGATGCAAAAGAAGTTGCAGCAAACCGGACTGGTCATGATTGGACTGTGCGCCGGCATACTGCTCAGTCTCAATTTCTCCGCCAATGCGAACAAGCCGATCGGCGCCACGCTGCCGGTCGAAGAACTGCGTCAATTCGCCGACGTGCTCAACGCGGTCAAGACCGGATACGTCGAACCGGTCGATGACAAGAAACTGATCACACATGCCATCAGCGGCATGCTGTCGGGACTGGATCCGCATTCCGCCTATCTGGATCAGGACGCGTTCAAGGATCTGCAGGCCGGCACCCAGGGTGAATTCGGCGGCCTCGGCATCGAAGTGGGCATGGAAGACGGCTTCGTGAAGGTGGTGTCCCCGATCGAGGACACGCCTGCCTTCCGCGCCGGCATCAAGGCCGGCGACCTGATCATCAAGCTCGACGACACCTCCACCAAGGGACTCTCCCTCAGCGATGCGGTCAAGCGCATGCGTGGCAAACCGGCCACCAGCATCCACCTGACCATCGCACGCAAAGGCGAGACCAAGCCGATCGAAGTCACGCTGATGCGCGAAGTCATCAAGGTACAAAGCGTGAAGTCGAAGCTGGTCGAACCCGGCTACGGCTACTTGCGCCTGACTCAGTTCCAGGAACAGAGTGCCGAAGATCTGGCCAAGGCCATCGGCAAGCTCTACAAGGACGGTGACCTGAAAGGACTGGTACTGGATCTGCGCAACGACCCGGGCGGCCTGCTGCACGGCGCGGTCGGCGTGTCGGCCGCCTTCCTGCCGCCCAAGGCGCTGGTGGTGTCCACCGACGGACGGACCGAAGACGCCAAGCGCCGCTTCATCGCATCGCCCGAGGACTACCTGCGCGGCACGCGCGATGACTATCTGCAGGCGCTGCCGGCGGGCGCCAAATCGGTACCGCTGGTCGTGCTGGTCAATTCGGGTTCGGCGTCGGCTTCGGAAATCGTTGCTGGTGCGCTGCAGGACCACAAGCGCGCGGTCATCATGGGCACGCAGACCTTTGGCAAGGGTTCGGTGCAGACCATCATGCCGCTGGCCAACAACACCGCGATCAAGCTGACCACCGCGCGCTACTACACGCCGAACGGGCGCTCAATCCAGGCCAAGGGCATCGTGCCCGACATCGTGGTCGAGGAAACCGCCAACGGCACCGCCGGTCTGCGGCTGCGCGAAGCGGATCTCGATCGCCACCTGGACAATGACAAGGAGGCGATCGAACCGGTAGCCAAACCGGACGCCGCAACCAAACCGAAATCCCGGCCAAAGGCCGATCCGCGGAAGGAAGACGAGGAAGACGCGAAGCCCTCGGCGCCTTTCGAATTTGCCACGAAATCCGATTACCAGTTCACCCAGGCCTTGAATCTGCTGAAGGGTTTGCAGATCATCCAGAAAAACTGAGTCAGGCCGCCGCCGGCGGCAGGAGCTTGATCATGGTCGCGCAGGCACGTCAGCGTCGTTTCGGTCGCGAGCACCGCGCTCCGCGCAAGCCGGGTTACGGACCGCAGGCCGGGCTGATGAAGCACCGTGAACTGCGCTTCGGCAAGCACGGTGCCGGCCGGATCGACGATGCCGGCGTATTGCTGGCGTCGGTGCGGGGCGTGCGGATCACCGGGCGGCGCGGCCATGTGCTGGCCATCGAATACAGCCTGGCCGAGCACAGCTTCCGCAGTATCGAGGCGGTGCTGCATTCACGGGGTTTCATCCTTGACTCGTCGCTGGCCATGCGGCTGCTGCGCGCACTGCTCAACTTCTGCGAAGACACGCAGTTGCGCAATCTGCAGCAACCGGAACGACTGATCAAGAAATCGAACGAAATCTACGTCCAGGCCTGGCAGCACCACCCGCACGGCGATCACGACGACACACCGGCTGAACTGCGGGAATACCGCTGAACCTTCCAACCGACCGAACAAGAGGCCTGCACGGGCCCATCCTCTGCGCATGAACGACCAGCAACTGCTGCGCTACAGCCGGCACATCCTGCTTGACCAGATCGGCATCGAAGGACAGGAGCGACTGCTGTCGGCGCGTGCGCTGATCGTCGGTGCCGGCGGCCTCGGCTGTCCGGCCGCGCTCTACATGGCCGCTGCCGGCGTCGGCACCCTGGTGATCGCCGACGACGACGAGGTCGACCTGACCAATCTGCAGCGGCAGATCCTGCACCGCGAACATTCGGTCGGGCGGGCCAAGGTCGAATCGGCACGCGAGTCGCTGCTCGACATCAATCCCGGCGTGCAGGTGATCGCACTCAAGCAGCGCCTGCAGGGCGATGAACTGACGGCGCAGATCGCCGCGGCCGATGTGGTGCTCGACTGCAGCGACAATTTCGCGACCCGGCACGCAATCAACCGCGCCTGTGTCAGCACGCGCACGCCACTGGTGTCGGGCGCCGCCATACGCTTCGACGGCCAGGTGTCGGTGTTCGACAGCCGCGAAACCGGCGCGCCCTGCTACCACTGCCTGTTTCCGGAAGGCGGTGAAGCCGAGGAAGTGCGCTGCGCGGTAATGGGGGTGTTCGCGCCTCTGACCGGCATCATCGGCAGCGTGCAGGCGGCCGAAGCGCTGAAACTACTGGCGCAGACCGGCCGCTCGCTGGCCGGCCGGCTATTGCTGCTCGACGCACTGGGCATGGAATGGCGCAGCATTTCGCTGCCGCGCGACCCAGGCTGCCCGGTCTGCGGCGAAGCCACCAACACCTTAAGGGCTTGACCCGAGGCAGCGCTTTGCGCTTCTCGTCCGAGTGACCGCTGCGCGCGGTACGCGACATCGTGGAACGGCCTTCGGCAACCTGCCCGAGCGATCAATGGCGCCTGCAGGGCGCCGGCATATTCAGCCGCGCCGCCACGACAGCAGTACGGAAATCAGAGTCAGCGCGGTCAGCCAGAACAGCGACCACTCGGGGATGCCAAGACCAAAGATCGGCGGCAGCTTGGCTCCACAGGCGCCATCGGCGAAAAACACCTGCGGCAGCCATTGAGCGGGCGGCAGGCTGTTGACGAAATCCTCTACCACGTCGATGCCGCAGCTGACCGATGGGTGGTACACCACATAGACATGGCGTGCCGCCACCGCCGCACCGGCGCCGGCGAGCAGCGCCGACACCCAAAGGCCACTGCGCGCCAGCGCGCCGCCAAACAGGCCGCTGAGCAGGAAAAACACGCCGGCACCGACAAAGGCATAGCGCTGAAGGATGCACAGCGGGCAGGGTGCCAGGCGCTCGACGTGCTGCAGATAGAGCGCTGTGGCAACCAGGCCGAAGCAGAGATAGGACAGCAGGAACAGCAGGCGCGTGCGGGCTATGGGCGTCATCGGAAAAGGTTGGGATTCAGGCAGGAAAGGCGCCCCGTGGCGCGCTCAAAGTACATAGCGGGCGAGATCCTCGCTCTGGGACAGTTCGCCCAGGCGGACATCGACGTATGTGGCATCGACGGTGAGCGCGCTCGTGTGCCGCCCGGCGTCGAACGACACCTCTTCCAGCAGCTTTTCCATCACCGTATGCAGGCGACGTGCACCGATGTTCTCGGTACGCTCATTGACCGACCAAGCCACTTCGGCCAGCCGGCGGATGCCGTCCGGCGTGAAGTCCAGCGTCACGCCGTCGGTCGCCAGCAGCGCGACATACTGGCGTGTCAGACAGGCGTCGGTGCCGGTCAGGATGCGCTCGAAATCCTCGACCGACAGGGAGTCCAGCTCGACACGGATCGGAAAGCGGCCCTGCAGTTCGGGAATGAGGTCGCTCGGACGGGACAGGTGGAAGGCGCCGCTGGCGATGAACAGGATGTGGTCGGTCTTCACCATGCCGTACTTGGTCGAAATCGTCGTGCCTTCGACCAGCGGCAGCAGGTCGCGCTGCACACCCTGACGTGACACATCTGCGCCGCCGGTGTCGGACCGGGTCGCGATCTTGTCGATTTCGTCGAGAAACACGATGCCGTGCTGCTCGACTGCAGCCTGCGCCTGCTGCTTGACCTCATCCTCATTGACCAGCCGCGCCGCTTCCTCGTCGGTCAGCACGCGCATGGCTTCGCGGATGTTCATCTTGCGGCTGCGGCGGCGCTGGTTGCCGACATTCTGGAACATCGACTGCAGCTGGCCGGTCAGTTCTTCCATGCCGGGCGGCGTCATGATTTCCATCGACGCCGGCGCAACGGCAACCTCGATCTCGATTTCCTTGTCGTCGAGTTCGCCCTCACGCAGCTTCTTGCGGAATTTCTGCCGCGTACCCGACTCATCTGCAGCCGGCGCGTCAACGCCGAAGCCGACCGGACGCGCCGGTGGCAGCAGCACGTCGAGTATCCGGTCTTCCGCCGCGTCCTCGGCACGCGTGCGCGCCGCCTTCATCGCGCGTTCGCGCAGGTCCTTGATGGCGATTTCCATCAGGTCGCGGATGATGCTGTCAACGTCGCGTCCGACATAGCCGACCTCGGTGAACTTGGTCGCCTCGACCTTGATGAAGGGCGCGTTCGCCAGCCGCGCCAGTCGGCGCGCAATCTCGGTCTTGCCGACGCCGGTCGGCCCGATCATGAGGATATTCTTCGGCGTGATTTCGGTGCGCAGCGGCTCGGCCACCTGTGCACGGCGCCAGCGGTTGCGCAGCGCCACGGCGACCGAACGCTTGGCGAGCGTCTGGCCGACGATGTGTTTGTCCAGTTCGGAAACGATTTCTGAAGGTGTCATGGCTAGACTCAAGGCTGACCGGGATGGATCACCAGTCGATCACCTCGATGGTATGGCTCTGGTTGGTATAGATGCACAGGTCGCCGGCGATGCCGAGCGATTTCGAGACCACTTCGCGCGCCGACAGTTCGGTGTTTTCGATCAGTGCACGGGCTGCCGCCTGCGCGTAGGCACCGCCGGAGCCTATGGCAACAATTCCCGCCTCGGGTTCAAGCACGTCGCCATTGCCGGTGATGATCAGCGACGATTCGCGATCGGCCACCGCCAGCATCGCTTCGAGCCGGCGCAGCATGCGGTCGGTGCGCCAGTCCTTGGCCAGTTCGACAGCGCTTCGCAACAGATTGCCCTGATGCTTTTCCAGCTTGGCCTCGAAGCGCTCGAACAGCGTGAACGCGTCGGCAGTGCTGCCGGCAAAACCGGCGAGAATGCGCCCCTGATAAAGGCGGCGGACCTTGCGGGCAGTCGCCTTGACGACGATGTTGCCCAGAGTCACCTGACCGTCGCCACCCAGGGCAACCTGTCCGGGGCGACGCACCGACAGGATCGTCGTGCCGTGAAACTGTTCCATGCCCATTCCTGAAATATCGCGACAAGGCCGCGTACTTTAACGCATCGCGCACAAGCGTCCGACGCCGCTAGAAGCGGCGCTGCTGGATTTCCGCCACCGCCGCCACACCGATCAGCTGGAACAGTGCGGCCACCATGGGACGTACGTCCACGAAACGCGGCTGCCGGCCGGTGGCCTGTATCGCGGTAATGACGTTG
This sequence comes from Methyloversatilis sp., assembly GCA_036567405.1. Lineage (GTDB taxonomy): Bacteria > Pseudomonadota > Gammaproteobacteria > Burkholderiales > Rhodocyclaceae > Methyloversatilis. The sequence goes on from DATCUL010000260.1 coordinate 13,538, forward strand.
AACAGGAGTCCGGCGCTGATGAAGTCCATGCGCCGCAGCTGGGAGCAATCGACCTTCAGCACACCGGGCGGTTGGTCACCAGAGGTCAGCGCCGAAAACGCGTCCTGCCTGGCGCCGGTGATTTCACCCCGCAACGCCAGCGCGGCCTGCGGCTCGGGCGCCGCGGCTTCGACCGCCGTGGGCGCCACCACCGTGGATACCCAGCGATCGTCCCAAGAGGGCGGCGACTGTTCGAAGGTCACCGCATACTGAATTGCAAATTCCTCGAAAGCAGCCTCGTCGCCCAGTTGCTGCAGGGTTTCCAGATAGAGCAACCACTGCGCCGGCCCTTCGGCCTTGCCCGGCACGATGCGCGGCGCGAGCAAGTCACGCAGTACTGTCGCGTTGATCATGGCGATGCCGTGACCACTGCGCCTGACCCTGATGAAGGCGTCGGCCAGCAGGTGCGCACCGTCGTCATCGACATCCTGTACCCGCCCGACATCCAGACGCAGCACCGGCGTCTTGCAGCCCAGGCGGTCAAACTGGTCGATCATCGCGCGGCTGGCTTCGCACAGCCTGCCCGACAAGGTCAGCGTCGGCGGCCCGCCGACAGCCTCCTTTGCCGGGCTGGCCGGCCAGGTTGGCGCCGAACGCTCAAAACGTTCGGCGTAGGCCAACGCGTGGGCTTCGAAAGCATCGCAGCGGCCCAGCGCGTGGCACAGGTCGAACAGCATGGCCCACACCTGTTCGGTCGAACTGCCCAGATCGTCGAAAGTGGCCCGTTCCAGCGCCGCCAGCGCCGCTTCGTCGTCGCCGTTGGCGAACATGATGGCCGCTTCTTCAACCACCGGGTGCAGCCCGGCAGACACGTCCTGCACTTCGAGTTCGCCCTTGCCCATGCGCCGGGCGCCTTCCAGCGGATCACGCGAAATGAAGTCGAGCGAAATCAGTCCGGCCGAATCCGGTCCGCTGGCCGGCAGCAGCGAGGACGCCACAGGTGCCGCCTGCGCACCCGGTGACACAGGACGAGCGACAGCGCCGGCCGGCTGGGCAGGTTTGCGTGTCTCGACCTGCGGCGCAGGTGATTTCTTGAAGAATGAAAAAGCCACTTGGCGAGGGAATCCGGTTCAACCCTCTAGGGGTTAACGGCAGAAGTCAGGATAAGTCGACACGAAGTTTAACTGTAACCCCCTATTCAGGGATGCGGTGCAGGCAAGCCGTAACGATACGTGACAGGCAACGCGTCACCTCATGGCCCCCACTGCATCGCCTGCCGTTCAGAAGGACGCTCTGAGTCCGGCCATCACGCTGCGCCCGGGCAGGGGTGCCATGTCCTTCAGGAAGGACACATGGTTGCGCGCTTCGGTGTCGAACAGGTTGTTGCCGCGCAGCCAGGCTTCCCAGCCGATGCCGGCGGCGGTGAATCCGTAGCTGGCAAACGCGTTGACCAGCACATAGCCGGCCGTCGGCGTGCTACCCGCATCCACGCGATTCTGGCGACGCACGCCCTGGGTTTCCAGCCGCAGCTGCAGCGTGTCGTGCAGCCAGTCCAGCGCAGCCATGCCGCGCAGCGGCGGGATGCGCGGCAGCGGCTCGCCGGTATCGCGGTTGGTGGCCCGTACCGCGTCCGCCTGCAGATCAAGATGCAGTTCGCCGGAGCAACGGCACAGCAGCAGGCGCGCCTGAGCCTCCAGGCCACTGAATCGGGCCGGCACAGCTCGATAGACGAATTCGGGCAGTTCGCCCGCGGGGTCGATCAATCCATCCGCATCGCGCCGGATGCCGCTGCCCGACAGCGCGATAAAATTGCTGAAGCGGCTGCGGTACACGCCAACGCTGCCGCTGTGATCGCCCTGCTTCACGCGCAACTGCAGGTCGATGGAATTCGACCTTTCCTTGTCCAGCGCCGCATTGCCGACCTCGTAATTGCCGGTGGCCGCATGCGGGCCGTCCGCAAACAATTCATAGAAGGTTGGAGCACGTTCCGTGTGCGACAGCTGGCTGGCCAGCGAGAACACCTCGTTCAGCGGATAGACCGCGCCGACCGCAGCGCTGCGCGCAGTAAAGCGCCGCTGCTGCGCCGGATCGAAACGCGGCGTGCCGGGTGCGTTCGCGTCGTCCGGTCCGCCGCCGTCGGAACCGACTTTCACCCGCTCAATACGCCCACCGACGGTGAGTTTGAGGTCGCCAACCCGCGTCTCCTCGAACAGGAACAGCGCGCGCGTGTCGGTGTCGGTCGATGGCACGAAGGCTTCGTCACCTTTCGCTTCGAACGTGCTGCGCTCGACCTGAAGGCCGAAGCTGCCACGCCAGGCGCCCAGCGGCGCATGACTGGCTTCGAGGCGGAAATCGTTGCCGCGGGTGACGAAGCGGGTGGCCGGCGTGCCGCCGTCCAGCTCGGTATGCGTGTAGTCAGTGTGGCCGAAATGGAACTTCACGCCGGAAATGAAGCCATCGAGATCGCGCGCCTCGCCGGCGACGTCCCAGCGCTCGCTGTGCATGTCTATCGTGACGTTCGGTTCGGCCACCGTGCCGTAATTCGAATCGTAGACACCGTAGGACAGGCCGACGTAGCCGCCGTCTCCGGCAAACGACGCACCGACGCCGCCGCCCTCGCTGTCGGCCGCCGAGTTGCGCAGCCGGGACGCACCCGAACTGTCCGGTATGCGGAGATCACTGGTGCGGCGGCGGAAGCCATCGACATGCAGATTCAGTCCTGCGCCGCCGAATTCCGCCCGTCCCGCCAGCGCGCGGGTCGAATCCGCTCCGCCGAGCACCGTCTCGGCGCGCCCGCCGATGCCATCCACCGCTGACTGCGGGATGCGGTTGTCCAGCGTATTGACCACGCCGCCGACTGCGTTACCGCCGTACATCAGCGCCGCCGGGCCGCGCACGACCTCGACCCGTTCGATCACCAGCGGATCGATAGTCACCGCATGGTCGAAGGACAGCGAGGACGCATCCAGTGACGCACCGCCATTGCCCAGCAGGCGCACCCTATCGCCGTCCATGCCGCGAATGACCGGACGGCTCGAATTGGGGCCGAAATAGGTCGAACTGACGCCGGGCAGGTTGCCGACCGTCTCGCCCAGCGTGCTGGCGCCGCGCAAGGTAAGCGCATGCTCGTCCATCACGGAAACCGGGCTGGCCAGCCCGGACGGCTCACTGCCCAGCGGATTGCCGGTCACAACGACCGCAGGCAGTTCCTTCACCGCCTGCGCGAATGCCGGAACAGAAATGAAAATCGATGAAGCCGCCACAACGGCGCTTCGCAGCGGATACGAAACCATGGAACCTCCCCGCGCCCAAAGGGCGCCGACCCGCCCGCAGGACAGTGCGGGCGGGTCTGTTGCTGAATGGATGACGCGCCTTGGCGGCGCACGGACTCAGAGCAGGGAGATCGGGGGCGGGCCGTGGGCACGCGGTTCGGGCGTGGTGCTGCCGCCCGATCGCACCGCGAGAGGCGCCCGGTAGACGTGGGTGAGAGCGGATTCCGGCGCGCGCGGCGGCGTACCGGAGAAACAGGTGGCGAAGGTGTGCGCCGCCAGGCAGCCGACGCATGCCAGCGCATGATCGCCGGCCTTGCTGTCGCCGTCCTGCTGCAGCTGTGCAATGGCTGCACCACCGGCCGGAAGATGTTCGAGGGCATGGACGAGCGCCGCATGCTGCGCCCCGATCAGGCACAGCAGGAACAGGACCAGCCGGAACACGGACAGGCGGCGCATCAGGGCATGCCTGCGCGGAAGATCAGTCGCCGTACAGCTTCTGCAGACGCTCGCGGCGCTCCTGCGCCTCTATCGTCAGCGTCGCGGTGGGGCGTGCGAGCAGACGCGGAATGCCGATCGGCTCGCCGGTCTCGTCGCAGTAGCCGTATTCGCCGGCATCGATGCGATCGATCGCCTGCTCGATCTTCTTCAGCAGCTTGCGCTCACGATCGCGGGCGCGCAGTTCCAGCGTGTGCTCCTCTTCCACCGTGGCACGGTCGGCCGGATCGGACACGTTGTCGACCTCGCGCATGTGTTCGACGGTTTCATCGGCCTTGCGCAGGATGTCGTCACGCATGCGGGCGAGCAGGTCGCGGAAGAACGCGAGCTGCGCCTCGTTCATGTATTCCTTGTCCGACATCTTCATCAGGTCGGCTTCGGTCAGCGGCTTGTCGGCCTTGCTGGCATTCTTGGTGGCCATCCGCAAGAACTCCCGGGTTTGGAAAGACGAGCAGGATACCAATGTTTCGCAAAAAAACGACAGCCGCCTTTACTCGGCGCGCACAAGCAATCCCTTGAGGTACTCGCCTTCCGGAAAGGCCAGTCCCACCGCGTGGTCCGCTCCGGCCGACAGGCGACGCAGCACACGCGCCGATACGCCGGCGTCGCCCGCGGCATCGGCCACGATGCTGTGGAACAGTCCGGCATCGACACCGCCCGAACAGGAATAGGTCATCAGCAGTCCGCCCGGCGACAGCAGGCGGAACCCGAGCAGGTTGATGTCCTTGTAGGCACGGGCCGCAGACTTGGCGTGCGCGGCCGACGGCGCGAATTTGGGCGGGTCGAGCACGATCAGGTCGAACTTACGGCCTTCCGCACGCAGTGCGCGCAGATGCTGGAACACGTCGGCTTCCAGCCACTGCGCGCGCGTCGCATCCAGCTGCGGATTGTGCGCAAGGTTGCGGCGCGCCATGTCGAGCGCCGGCCCTGACGAATCGATCGACAGCACCTCGGCCGCACCGCCCGCCAGCGCGTGCAGCGAAAACCCGCCGGTGTAGCAGAAGCAGTTCAGCACGCGCCGGTCGCGCGCCAGTTCCCCGCACAGGCGGCGGTTGTCGCGCTGGTCGAGGTAGAAGCCGGTCTTGTGGCCGCCAGCAACATCCACTTCAATGCGGACGCCGAACTCGTCTATCACCGGACGGGGCACTTCACCGTCGCCGGCCAGCCAGCCGGTACGCGGCTCCAGTCCCTCGAGCGCCCGCACATCGGAGTCGGAACGCTCGTAGACCCGGCCAATGCCGGTCGCGCGGGTCAGTGCGTCGGCGATCGACGCCCGCCATTTCTCGCCGCCAGCGCTGGTGATCTGCAGCACGATCACGTCGCCATAGCGATCCGCGATCACGCCCGGCAGGCCATCCGACTCGCCGTGCAGCAGCCGGATGCCACCGTCCGGCCCGAATTCGCGCGCCAGTTCGGGCAGATCGCGCCTCTGCGCCACCGCACGTGCAACGGTACGGCGGAAAAAAGCGTCGTCGATCGACTCGTCGCCGAAGGTCCACATGCGGGCACGAATCTGCGACGCTGGCGAAAAGGCGGCACGCCCGATCGCGCGGCCGCCCTGCGTCTGCACCAGCACAGTGTCACCCGGACGAACCCGGCCTTCGAGCCGGTCAACCGAGCCGGCGAATATCCACGGATGCCGGCGCAGCACCGAACGCTCGCGGCCCGGTGCAAGAATCAGGGTGGCACTCATGCTTTGTCAGTCATAACACTCCACCTGCCGAACGTACCGGCGGTGCAATGCCGGCCCCGTGCGAACGACATGGACATAGAAGCCGACGCGCCGCCCGAAGGACCGCCCCGAGGGCGTTCGCAGCACCCTTGGGGGACTGCGAACGCAATGAGCGTGTGGGCCTTCATCTCAGCCGAGCTCGCGGATCAGCGACGCACCGAGCAGTTCGCCGATGCGTTCGAGATACAGCGTGCCCATGTCCGGCACGAAACGCTCGACATCGTCCGCACCGAGTGCCAGCAGGCCGACGGTACGCGATTCCCGGCGCAGCGGAATCAGCGCCATCGACTGCACTGCAGGTGCCGCATCGCCGAACCAGGCAAGCACACCGAGATCGTTGACCGGACCGCAGTAGGGCACGCGGCGGTCGTTGGCGAACACGCGGATCGCCTCATCCACCGGCGCGAACACCTCGCTGTCGCGGGTGAGCACGCTGTTCCACATGCGCAGTGCCAGATGCGGCACCGCAAACGCCTCGGCCAGATGCTCGCGCAGCGCCAGCATCAGGGCATCGAAGCTGCCGGCCGTCAGCAGCGCGATCGACAGCGCGTGCACGCGCGTCGAAATGAGATCGTTCTCCTCGCCGAAGTGCAGCAGTTCGGCCAACTTGTGCTCGAGCACCTTGGCCTTTTCACGCAGCGTCAGGATCTGCCGCTCGGTGATCGATATGGCACGTCCGCCATGCGGATGCGGCACATAGAGCTGCGCCAGCAGGTCATGGTAATCGTCGAAAAACTGCGGGTGATCCTGCAGGTAACGCGCGACGTCGTCGGCTCTCATGCCTTGATTACTCCAGATGGATGTCTGCTTCAAAAACCGTGACCGCCGGGCCGGTCATGTACACCGGCTCGCCCTCGCCGGCCCAGGCGATATTCAGTTCGCCGCCGCGGGTGACGACCCGCACCGGACTTTCCAGCAGATTGCGCACGATGCCGGCCACCACCGCCGCGCAGGCGCCGGTGCCGCAGGCCAGCGTTTCGCCGGCGCCACGCTCGTATACGCGCAGCCGGATGTGGTGTACGTCGACCACCTGCATGAAGCCGGCATTCACACGCGCCGGAAAGCGCGGGTGAGATTCGATCAGCGGCCCCATCTGCGCCACCGGCGCCTTGTCGATGTCGGCCACGACCTGCACCGCGTGCGGATTGCCCATCGATACCGCGGTGATCGCCAGCCGGGCACCCGCCACGTCGAGCGGCTGCACCCTGGCGTCGGACGTCGACTCGAACGGAATGCGCGCCGGTTCGAACACCGGCACGCCCATGTTCACGGTCACCGTGTCGTCGTCCTCGCAGCGCAGCGTGATCACGCCACTTTTGGTCTCGACGCGGATTTCCCTTTTGTCGGTCAGCCCCTGCTCGCGCACGAAGCGCACGAAGCAGCGCGCGCCGTTGCCGCACTGCTCGACCTCGCCGCCGTCGGCATTGAAGATGCGGTAGCGGAAATCCACGCCCGGCTGCTGCGCGCGCTCGACCACCAGCAGCTGATCGCAGCCGACGCCGAAATGGCGGTCGGCCAGGAAGCGCACGCGCTCCGGCGTCAGCGCCACCTGCTGGCCGATGCCGTCGATGACCACGAAGTCATTGCCCAGTCCGTGCATCTTGGAAAAACGGATCTTCATTCACTCACCATCGAAACATAGTCGCGCCAAACGCAGCGATTCATCACCACGGTCAGCCCTGCGTCCTTCGCGCGCTGCGCCGCCGCCTCGTCGATCACGCCATCCTGCAGCCAGATCGCCGGCAATCCGAGCGCGATGCAACGGTCGATCACCGCCCCCACGCGCTGCGGCGCCAGGAACACGTCGACCAGATCCACCGTCTGCCGCAAGGCAGCCGGCATGTCGTCAAGCGAGGCAAACGCGGCCTCGCCGAGCACCTCGGACACCGCAGGCCGAACCGGCACAATGCGCCAGCCGAAGCCCTGCATGGCACGCGCCACGCGATGGCTGGGGCGGGACGGATTGGGCGACAGGCCGACCACCGCGACCGTGCGTGCCGAGCGCAACAGCGCAGCCATGGCCTGTGGCGTGGGGTTTTCGAACATCCGCGCATTCTACAGGGTGGGTCGCTGCACACCGGGCGGGCACTTGTAGCGCTTGTAGCCCCAGATGTACTGCGCCGGGTAACGGCGCACCAGCGCCTCGACATTGCGGTTGATCGCCTCGACCCGCGCCCGCGTGTCGCCGGTCACCGGCACCTCCGGTTGGAGGAAATGCAGGTGGAAACCGCGGCCGGCAGGCAGCCGTTCGGCGAACACCATCAGCACGCCGGCCGCGACATCGGTCAGCCGTGCCGCCAGCGTCATCGTGTAGGCCGGACGGCCGAAGAAATCCACCCACAGACCTTCGCCATTGCCAGGCACCTGGTCGGGCAGGATGCCGACCATGCCGCCGTCGCGCAGCGTGCGCAGCAGACGCCGCACACCACCGGCGTCGGCTGCCGCCAGCGACACGCCGCCGCCCCGCCGCCCCTTTTCCATCAGCGGACCGAGCCAGGCCTGGCGCGGCGCCCGGTACAGCACGGTGATCGGGATGCGGGAGCCGATCAACTGCGCCGCCACCTCGAACGCCCCCATGTGCGGCGTCAGCAGCACCACGCCACGGCCGGTGGCGTGCAAGGCCTCGACATGCTCCCAGCCACTGACCTCGACCACGCGGGCCAGCACCTCGGCACGCGGACGCCGCCACACCCAGGGCAATTCGAAGATCACGCGCCCGGCGTGGGCGGCAGCCTCGGCGATCAGCGCCGCGTCGGCACCGGGAATCGCGGCCAGCAGATTGCGCTCGAATTCCTGCCGGAACTTGGCGGAATGGCGATGCATCAAATGCCCGACGAACGCACCGACTGCCTGCAGAACGCCGAGCGGCAGGCGTGACAGCACCCCGAAAACGGCTTCGACAGCCCTGCTTGCGACAACGGACATGGCAAAAAGCGTGATGCACCGGAACGGACGAACGCGGTAGACTACCGGCTCCGCCGAGTTAAACGAGACAACTTGCAGGGCGGATTAAAAATACTGCTAAAGCGTCGCCTGCTCGCTTCCCGGAGCCGGTTCGACGAACCGGCAACAGGGATAAATCAAGGAGCAGCCGCATGTCAGATTACTTCTTCACCTCGGAATCCGTATCGGAAGGCCACCCCGACAAGGTGTCCGACCAGATTTCCGACGCCATTCTCGACGCCATCCTGGCGCAGGACCCGACTGCCCGCGTCGCCGCGGAAACGCTGTGCAACACCGGCCTGGTCGTACTGGCCGGCGAAATCACGACCACCGCCAACGTCGACTACATCCACGTCGCCCGCGACGCGATCAAGCGCATCGGCTACGACAACACCGAATACGGCATCGACTACAAGGGCTGTGCCGTGCTCGTGGCCTACGACAAGCAGAGCCCCGACATCGCGCAAGGTGTCGATCGCGCCAGCGACGACTACCTGAACCAGGGTGCCGGCGACCAGGGACTGATGTTCGGCTACGCCTGCGACGAGACGCCGGTGCTGATGCCGCTGGCCATCCACCTGTCGCACCGCCTGGTCGAGCGCCAGTCGCACCTGCGCAAGGACGGCCGCCTGCCCTGGCTGCGCCCGGACGCCAAGAGCCAGGTCACGATCCGCTATGTCGACGGCAAGCCGCACAGCGTGGATACAGTCGTGCTGTCCACCCAGCACGCGCCCGACATGTCGCTGGAGGCAATCCGCGAAGCAGTGATCGAGGACATCATCAAGCCGGTGCTGCCGCCGGAGCTGATCAAGGGCGAAATCAAGTATCTGGTGAACCCGACCGGCCGCTTCGTCATTGGCGGTCCGCAGGGCGACTGCGGCCTGACCGGCCGCAAGATCATCGTCGACACCTACGGCGGTGCCGCACCGCACGGCGGCGGCGCGTTCTCGGGCAAGGACCCGTCCAAGGTCGACCGCTCGGCCGCCTACGCCGGCCGCTACGTGGCGAAGAACATCGTCGCCGCCGGACTGGCCACGCGCTGCCAGATCCAGGTCAGCTACGCCATCGGTGTCGCCAGGCCGACCAGTGTGATGGTCGAAACCTTCGGTACCGGCAAGGTTTCCAACGAACGCCTGACCGAACTGGTACTCAAGCACTTCGATCTACGTCCGAAGGGCATCGTGCAGATGCTCGACCTGCTGCGCCCGATCTACCAGAAGACCGCCGCCTACGGCCACTTCGGCCGCGACGAGCCGGAATTCACCTGGGAAGCGATCGACAAGGCGGCCGCGCTGAGGGCAGACGCCGGTCTGTGATCGCCTGACCGGGCACACCCGCAATGAAAAGGGCCGCAGAAGCGGCCCTTTTCATTGCGGCGCAGGACGACTCACTCGACCGGATGCCTCCCGGCGAACGCATCCACGCTGTTTTCGGCGATGCGCGTCCACAGATGCTGTTCCGAGCGGAAGCGGTTCCACGGCTCGAACACCTTTCGGAACTGCGGGTTGGCGGCCGCGATTTCGCGGTACAGCCCGAAGGTTTCCTTCTGGCAGGCCAGCAGGATGTCGCGCGAAAACACGCGCAGCTGCGCGCCGCCGTCGATCAGCTTCTTCATCGCCACCGGGTTGCGTGCGTCATAGCGTGCCTGCATGCCGAGATGGGCTGCCGCGCAGGCCGCTTCCAGCACATGGCGATACTCGACCGGCAGCGCTTCGTAAGCCTGACGGTTCACGTAGATCGACACCTGCGCACCGGGCTCACCCCAGCCGGGGTAGTAGTAATAGGGCGCGACCTTGTAGAAACCGAACTTCAGATCGTCATACGGGCCGACCCATTCGGCCGCGTCGATGGCGCCTTTTTCCAGTGCCGGATAGACGTCGGCACCGGGAATCTGTTGCGGAATCACGCCCAGCCGCGACACCACCTGGCCGGCCAGGCCGCTGATGCGCATCTTCAGCCCCCGCAGATCAGCCACGGTGCGGATTTCGCGGCGGAACCAGCCGCCCATCTGCGCACCTGTGTTGCCGCACGGGAAATTGACGATGTTGTAGCTGGCGAACAGTTCGCGCATCAGTGCCAGACCGCCGCCGTCGGCCATCCATGCCGCCTGCTGGCGCCCGTTCAGACCGAACGGCATCGCGCAGTCGAAGGCGAAGGTCGGGTCCTTGCCGATGTAGTAGTAGGACGCCGAGTGACCGCACTCGACCGTGCCTTCGCGGGCCGCGTCGAGCACGCCATAGGGCGGCACCAGCTCGTTGGCCGCGAACACCTGTATCTGGAAACGACCGCCGGTCGCAGCGGCGACCTGCTGCGCCACCATTTCGGCCGAGCCATAGATGGTGTCGAGCAGCTTCGGAAAGCTGGACACCAGCCGCCAGCGTATCGCCGGCTGCGCACTGACCACCGCCGGCGCGGCCAGCAACGCGGCCGGGGCGGCCTGCAGGAAGCGGCGGCGGCTCACGCCCCGGCGACCCTCATGCGGTCGATCAGGATGGATCCGCTCTGCTTCGAACCGCGGATCAGCGCATCGGCGCCGACTTCCTTGATGCCCATGAACATGTCCTTCAGATTGCCGGCGATGGTGATTTCCTGCACCGGGTAGGCGATCTCGCCGTTCTCGATCCAGTAGCCGGCAGCGCCGCGCGAATAGTCGCCGGTCACGTAGTTGACGCCGTGGCCGAGCAGTTCGGTCACCAGCAGGCCGCGCTTGATCGAGCCGATCATGTCGGCCAGGCTGCGCTTGCCCGAATGCAGGATGAGGTTGTGCGAGCCGCCGGCATTGCCGGTGGTCTGCATGCCAAGCTTGCGCGCCGAATAGGTGCCGAGGAAGTAGCCGTTGAGCACGCCGTTCTCGACCACCTCGCGGTCCTGCGTGGCCACGCCGTCGTCATCGAACATGCCGGAGCCCATCGCGCGCAGGATGTGCGGCCGCTCGGACACATTGATCAGCGGCGAAAAGATCCGCTTGCCCAGGCTGTCGAGCAGGAAGGACGACTTGCGGTACAGCGACCCGCCGCTCGCCGCCTGCACGAAGTGGCCGAGCAGGCCGATCGCCAGCGGTGCCTCGAACAGCACCGGCACGCGCGTGGTCTTGACGCGCCGGGCACCGAGCCGCGCCAGCGCGCGCTGCGCCGCGTAGTTGCCGATCGCCTCCGGTGGCGGCAGCTCGGCCGCGTCACGCCGGCTGGCGTACCAGTCCTCGCGCTGCATCGCATCGCCCTCGCCGGCGATCACCGAGCAGCTGATGTACTGGCGCGTGCTGGCGTAGCCGGCCATGAAACCGAGGCTGTTGGCGGAAATGAACTGGGACTGCTGGGCCGACACCGAACCACCTTCGGAATTGCGGATGTCGGGCGAGGTGGCGAACGCGGCGTCCTCGCAGCGCCGTGCCAGATCGATGGCCTGCTCCACAGGCAGGTCCCACGGATGGAACAGGTCGAGGTCGCGGAACTCGCGCGCCATCAGCGCGGCATCGGGCAGACCGGCGCAGTCGTCTTCCGCCGTGAA
>DATCUL010000261.1:0-3009 GCA_036567405.1 Methyloversatilis sp.
CGCGATGGCCGCACATGACTGGGCCGCGACCGACTTCGTGCTGTGGAACGCCGTGGCCTACCACCCGCATGCACCCGGCCAGCCGCTGAGCAACCGCGCACCGAACACTGCCGAACGGCGTGCGCTGCGTCCGCTGCTGGAACAGTTCCTCGCGCTCTATCCCGGCCTGCCGCGTCTGGCAATCGGACGCATCTGCCAGCAGAGCCTGTCCGACATGGGCATCGATGCCTTGCCGGCGCGACATCCGAGCTATGGCGGTGCGCCCGAGTTCCGCGCGGCGGTGGCGGCGCTGCGCGACCGGCTCACTGCCGGGGCAGCTTGACGAAGGTATCCGGCAGCGTCTCGAAGTTGCTGCGCCACGGGTTGATGTCCAGCCCGCCGCGCCGCGTGTAGTACGCGCAGACGGTCAGCAGTTCGGGCCGGCAGCGCGCCATCAGGTCCATGTATATGCGCTCGACGCAGTGTTCGTGGAAATCCGCGTGATTGCGGAACGACACGATGTAGCGCAGCAGGCCTTCGCGGTCGATGCGCGGGCCGCGGTAACGCACCATCAGCGACGCCCAGTCGGGCTGCAGCGTGACCGGACAGTTGGACTTGAGCAGATCGGAGCGCAGGCATTCCTCGACACTGTCGCCGCCGGCCGACAGCAGGCCGGCGTCCGGCAGATAGCGGTCGAACGCGATGTCCTGCGCGTCGATCGACTCGCCTTCCGGCACGCCGAGCACGGCCGGCAGCGCATTCAGCGCATACAGCTCGACCATCACGCCGGATTGGCAGGCGGCCGACAGATCGGTTTCGATCAGCGCACGCACCGCTTCGAGCGACACCATGCGCTCGTTGTTGTAGCCGTTCAGGTAGAGCTTCAGCGACTTGGACTCGACCATGAAGGGGCTGTCGGCCGGAATGTCGAAACGGCCGATCGCAACCTGCGGCCGGCCCTGCGCATTCAGCCAGGACAATTCCCAGGCGTGCCAGCGGTCGATGCCGGAAAACGGCAGCGGGTGACCGTGCCCGATGCCCAGCATCGCGCGCGATGCCTCGCGCGATATCGGAAACAGCAGGCCGGCATCGTAGCTGTCCGGATAGTCGGTCGCATGGCCGAGCGGCGAATCGGTGGCCGAAGTGGTCGGTCGCTCCATGCTCACTGCGCCATCGCAGCGCGGATCAGCGCCGCGGCATCGGTGTTGTTGGCCTTGAGCGCCCAGTCGAGCGCGGTTTCGCCATCGCGACCGCGCACGCGTGCGTCGGCGCGGGCGTTCAGCAATACGCGCACCGCCTCGATATTGCTGCCGCGGGCCGCCAGCATCAGCGGCGTGGCGCCGTTCGGCGCCGGCGCGTCAATGGGCGCACCGCGCGCGATCAGCGCCTTCAGCGCATCGGCATGCCCCTGCATCGCCGCGTAGTGCAGCGCCGACCAGCGGTCCGGATTGACCGGACTGGCGCCAGCCCCGAGCAATGCGTCGATTACCGCGACATGCCCGTTGAAGGCCGCCACCGCCAGCGCGGTTTCGCCGACCGCATTGACTGCCTCCAGCTTCGCCCGGCGCGCCACCAGCGCCTTCACCAGACCGGTGTATCCATTGCGCGCCGCGATGATGAGCAGCGTCTCGCCGCGCGGATCGACCGAATTCACGTCCAGCCCGCGATCGATGAAGCTGGCCACGGTCGGCGTATCGCCCAGTTCCACCGCCTGCATCAGGTCGTCGTAGCCGGCAGCGCGCACACCGCCCGCCACCAGCAGACCGAGCAGCAGGACGCCCAACGCCTTCTCGGTACCCGCCTTCATGCCATCACCTCGCAGCGCCCGGCCAGCCGTGCCGCATCGCTGAACAGGCGGAAAAAGTTGTCGCTGGTCGCACGGGCGACGTCCTCGACCGGCATGTCACGCACGCGCGCCAGTTCGGCCGCGACGTGCGGCACGAAGGACGGTTCGTTCATCTTGCCGCGATAGGGCACCGGCGCCAGATAAGGCGAGTCGGTTTCTATCAGTATCGACGCCATCGGTATCGCCTTCGCCACATCACGCAGTGCCTGCGCGTTCTTGAACGTGACGATGCCGGAAAACGAGATGCAGAAACCCATGTCCATCGCCGCTTCCGCTACATCGAGCGACTCGGTGAAGCAGTGCATGACGCCGCCGACCTCGTGCGCCCGCTCCTCGCGCATGATGGCCAGCGTATCGGCGGCGGCCGAGCGCGTATGCACGATCAGAGGCTTGCCACATTCGCGCGCCGCGCGGATGTGGGTGCGGAAACGGCTGCGCTGCCATTCGAGGTCGCCGGTCAGGCGGAAGTAGTCGAGCCCGGTTTCGCCGATCGCGACCACGCGCGGATGGGCGGACAGCTTCACCAGTTGCGCCACGTCCGGCTCGGTGACGTCCTCGTAATCGGGATGCACGCCGAGCGAGGCGAACACGTTGGCGTGGCGCTCGGCCATCGCGGTCACGCGCGGCCATTGTTCGATATTGACCGACACGCACAGCGCGTGACTGACCCGCTGCGCCTTCATGTTGGACAGCAGTTCCTCCTCGCGCTCGGCCAGGTCAGGAAAGTCGATGTGGCAGTGTGAATCGATGAACATGTAAACCGTTGCAGGATGAATCAAAGGGTGTGCGTCTGGCGGGTGGACCCGAGGTGTGCGCCGATGGCCGCCTCGATCTTGGCGCGCGCGGAACGGCTGCTGTCGTCGTCGCCGAAACGCAGGCCGATGCCCTGCTGCTTGCCGCCCTGCGCCTCGGCCGGCGTCACCCAGGCAACCGTGCCCTGTATGGGCAGTTTCGCCGGATCATCCATCAGCTGCAGCAGCAGGAAGACCTCATCGCCGATGCGATAGCTGCGATTGGTCGGCAGGAAGATGCCGCCCCCCTTCAGGAAGGGCATGTAGGCGGCGTACAGCACCGATTTCGAATTGACGGCCAGCGACAGCACGCTGCGGCGGCTGCCTGCCTGCATCTGCGGTTCGCTCATCTGTGACTCCTCGTCCGGCCCATCCGGTCCGGAAATCAGCGCT
>DATCUL010000262.1:0-18792 GCA_036567405.1 Methyloversatilis sp.
AAGGCGGCCGCCATCGTCACCAATCGCGGCGGTCGTACCTGTCATGCGGCAATCATTGCGCGCGAACTGGGCATTCCGGCCATCGTCGGCTGCGGCGATGCAACCGAAACCCTGGTCGAGGGCGAGGAAGTCACCGCCAGCTGTGCCGAGGGCGATACCGGCAACATCTATCGCGGTCGCCTGGATTACGAAATCATCACGTCCGATCTGTCCAACCTGCCGGATCTGCCGCTGAAGGTCATGATGAACGTCGGCAATCCGGAACTTGCGTTCGATTTCGCGCAGCTGCCGAATGCCGGTGTCGGTCTGGCCCGCCTGGAATTCGTCATCAACAATACGATCGGCATCCATCCGAAGGCGATTCTCGAGATCGATCAGGCGCCGGCCCGCCTGCGCGAGGAAATCCGTCGCCGCGCGCGCGGCTATGCCAGCCCGGAAGCGTTCTTCGTCGACAAGCTGGTCGAGGGCGTGGCCACGATTGGCGCTGCGTTCTGGCCGAAGCCGGTGATCGTCCGCCTTTCCGATTTCAAGTCCAACGAGTACAAGAAGTTGCTCGGCGGCGACATCTACGAGCCGGATGAAGAGAATCCGATGCTCGGTTTCCGCGGTGCCTCGCGCTACATCGCGCACAGCTTCCGCGACTGCTTCGAACTGGAGTGCCGCGCGATGCGTCGCGTGCGCGACGAACTCGGGCTGACCAATGTCGAGCTGATGGTGCCGTTTGTGCGCAATGTCGGTGAAGCGGCCGAAGTCGTGAAGCTCCTGGCCGAGCATGGTCTGAAGCGCGGAGAGAACGGCCTGCGCCTGATCATGATGTGCGAGATTCCGTCCAATGCGCTGCTGGCCGAACAGTTCCTCGAGCACTTCGACGGTTTCTCGATCGGTTCCAATGACCTGACCCAGCTGACGCTGGGTCTGGATCGCGATTCAGGTCTCGTCGCGGCGGCGTTCGACGAACGTGATCCGGCTGTCAAGATGCTGCTGTCGATGGCCATACGCACCGCGAACCGGCTTGGCAAGTACGTCGGCATCTGCGGGCAGGGTCCGTCCGACCATGCCGACTTCGCGCTGTGGCTGATGGACGAGGGCATTCAGAGCGTGTCGCTGAACCCGGATACGGTCGTTGAAACCTGGCTCAAGTTCGCGGCGCACACGAAGGAGTAAGCCTTTCGCCGGGTTGCTGTCACCGACGGCGACCCGGAATCGGGGCGAAAAAAAAGCGCACTTGAAGTGCGCTTTTTTTTCGGTGGCCGCCTTGCAGCGGCATCACGCAGCCCGAATGATCAGAGCGGCTTGATTTCCGAAGCCTGCAGACCCTTCGGGCCGCGAGTCACTTCGAACGACACCTTCTGGTTTTCCTGCAGCGACTTGAAGCCGCTGCCCTGGATCGCGGAGAAGTGCGCGAACAGGTCTTCACCGCCATCATCCGGGGAAATGAAGCCGAAACCCTTGGCGTCGTTGAACCACTTGACAGTACCAGTTGCCATTTTTGAATTCCTTTTAATACAAGTTAAACAGGTCATCACAACGTGCAATGACCATAACGCAGGGAAACCTCAAGGGGAATATGGCAAGCGGAGTACTGACTTGAAAATCGAGAACCGACGCACAACACGTTCATGCTTGAAATCACCTACAGGCGTGCTTATACGGGAATAGTCCGTGCGACGCAAACACTATTTTCAGCCCGGCGCCGCGCATCGGTGGAGCACCTTGATTCCATGACGATCATGGCGTGATCCGCGGCATCCCGGCTCGGGGTGCCGGATGCGGCACGATGGCCGGTTGAAGGGGGCGACGGAAGCGTCCGTCGCCTTTGCATGCCTTTTTCCGCGGTATTCAGGCGGCCTGTCCGGCGCACCAGCCGGATGACCAGGCCCACTGGAAATTGTAGCCACCGAGCCAGCCGGTGACATCGACCAGTTCGCCGACGAAATACAGGCCGGGTATCCGGCGCGATGCCATCGTGCGCTGGTCGAGTTCGCGCGTGTCCACGCCGCCGAGCGTCACCTCGGCCTTGTTGTATCCGAGCGTCCCCGATGGCTGTATCCGCCAGCCCTTGAGGCGGCGGGCGATATCGGCGAGTACGACACGTGGCAGTTCGACTGCGGCGCAGTTCCATTTGCCGTCACCTTCGAAGTCCAGCCATTGCTGTGCAAAACGCTTGGGCAGATGTTCCCCCAGCAATGCTGGCAGCGGGTGACGCCCATTGCGGGCGGACAGCAGCCAGCGCTCGGCATCGTCAATGTGCGGTAGCAGGTCGAGGCTGAGCGGTTCGCGACCGTCGGCCTGCTGCCAGTAGCTGGATGCCTGCAGGATGGCCGGACCGGACAGGCCCCGGTGCGTGAGCAGCGTCTGCTCTCGGAATTGCGGGCCGGCGCAGGACGCGACTGAATCGAAGGACGCACCCGCCAGTTCGCCGAAACCGGCAAGCCAGGCCGGGTCCAGCGCAAGCGGCACCAGCGCCGGTCTGGGCGCCACGACCTTGAGGCCGAACTGCTCGGCCAGCCTGTATCCGAACGGGGTGGCGCCGATCTTCGGTACGGTGAGTCCGCCGGTGGCGATCACCAGCGAGGCGCATGTGCGCGCTCCTTCGTCTGTCTCGACCCGGAAGTCGTCACCCTCGTGGCTCACGCCGAGGACGGCCGACGGCATCTGCCAGCGCACGCCGGCGGCATCGCACTCGGCCTTCAGCATGCCGATGATCTGCGTCGACGAATCGTCGCAGAACAGTTGCCCGAGCGTCTTTTCGTGCCAGGCGATGCCGTGGCGCTCGACCAGTTCGAGGAAGTCGTGCGGCGTAAAGCGTGACAGTGCGGAACGGCAGAAATGCGGATTCTGCGAAAGGAAGCATTCGGGCTTCAGATCACGGTTGGTGAAGTTGCAGCGACCTCCGCCGGAAATGCGGATCTTCTCGGCGAGTTTTGCTGCGTGGTCGATCAGCAGCACGCTGCGGCCGCGGGCGCCTGCGACGGCGGCACTCATCATGCCCGCGGCGCCTGCTCCGATCACGATGACGTCAAAGTGCATGGGGTCTGTGACGGGAAATTGAGCGCGACAGTGTAGACGGCCTGGCGGCACACCCGCGGATCCGTGCGTGAAGTAGCATCGCGCGATGCGTTCGTTTCCCAAACTGCGCGGTGGCTCGGTGCGCACGCGCCTGTTGTTGCTGGTGCTGGCGCCGCCACTGCTGATGCTGCCGCTGCTGATCGGCCTGGTGGTGTATTGGGGCGATGCCGCGTACGACAGGTTGCTGGTCCACAAGGTCAACGCCGAGCTGATTACCGCACGCCAGTATCTCGACCGTGTGCTTGAGGCGCAGCAGCTCGCGGTGACGGGTTTTGCCATGTCCGCCCGGCTGCGTGCGGCAATCGATGGCGGCGCTCCGGTGGATGCCATGCTGGTCGAACAGGCGCGAGCACGGCATTTCGATTACCTGCACCTGCTCGACATGAGTGGCCGGGTGGTCGCTACTTCCACGAGCCCGGACGGTGTCCGCCACGCAGGTGGCCGCGCGCTTTCGCGCACGGCCTGGCCGGCCGTGTCGTCTGCGCTGGCTGGCGAAGGACGTGTTGTACTGTCCGTTTTCAGCCCACAACAGCTTGACGAAGTGGGGCCGCCGCTGCGCGATCGTGCGCGGCTGGCCATCGTACCGACCGAGAATGCGCGCCCTGACGACCGGAGCGAGGAAACGCGCGGCCTGATGATCCATGTCGCAAGCCCGGTGATCGACGCCGGCGGCCGGCAGACCGGCGTTCTGGAGGCGGGTCAGCTTCTGAACCGCAACCTCGGTTTCGTCGACACCATCAATGATCTCGTCTACAACGACGATGCCTTGCCGCTGGGATCGCGCGGCACCGCCACGCTGTTTCTTGACGATGTGCGCATCGCCACGAATGTGCGCATGTTCGGCGGCGATCGGGCGCTCGGCACGCGCGTGTCGGCCGATGTGCGGCGCCGCGTGCTCGACCGGGGCGAACGCTGGCTGGACCGCGCCTTCGTCGTCAACGACTGGTACATGTCCGGCTACGAGCCGCTGGTCGATGGTTCGCACCGCCGTGTCGGCATGCTTTATGTCGGCTTCCCGGAAGCTCCTTTCCATGCAGTGAAACAGAAGCTGCTGGCCGGGCTGATCGGTCTGTTTGCGCTGGTCGTGGCAATCGCCACCGTGTTGTCGCTGCGCGGTGCCCGATCCATCTTCCGGCCGCTGGAACGGATGGACGAAACCATCTGTGCCGCTGAACGGGGCGATGCGCAGGCGCGCACCGGAGGGGTCGATGGCGTCGAGGAAATCGCCCGCCTGGCCGATCACCTCGACACCTTGCTCGATGCCGTGGCGGCAAGGGAGTCGGATCTGAAACAGCTCAATGCAGAGCTCGACCGGAAAGTGGCGGAGCGCACTGCCGAACTGCACGAAGCGCAGCGTCAGCTCGTGCGCACCGAGAAGCTCGCGGCGATCGGTCAGCTCACGGCCGGTGTGGCGCACGAAATCAACAATCCGATCGCGGTGATGCAAGGAAATCTGGATCTGATGCGCGAATTGCTCGGACCGGCTACAGCCGGTGTGGCCACGGAAATCCGCCTGCTCGACGAGCAGGTGAACCGCATCCGCCTCATTGTCACCAAGCTGCTGCAGTACGCGCGGCCAGGCGAGTTCGCGGGCTATGTGGACGAAGTCGATACTGCAGCGCTGCTGCGCGACACGCTGCCGCTGGTGGAACATCAGATTCACCGCAACGGCGTACGCATTGAATTCGACACCCGCGCGACGACGCGGGTGCGCATCAATCGCGACGAGCTGCAGCAGGTCCTGGTCAACCTCATTGCAAACGCGCTTCACGCGATGCCCGACGGCGGCGTACTGAAGTTGGCCACGCGCGACTGCAGTACGCCCGCCGGGGTCGAGATCGTCGTCAGCGACACGGGGCAGGGCATCGCGCCGGAGCATCTCGGCCGCGTGTTCGACCCCTTCTTCACCACCCGGCGGTCGGAGGGGACAGGACTGGGCCTTTCGGTATCACTCGGTCTGGTCGAGCGTTATGGCGGAACGATTTCGGCCGATAGCGAGCCGGGTGCGGGGGCCCGCTTCACCGTGCGTCTGCTGGCCGAACCGGTGTTCAGGCCGGCTGGCGCCGACAGCCCTGGCTGATCAGCGGACGATGGAGAAGCCGACCCGGAACTGCGACGGACCACTGCGGTTGTAGTCGATCAGGCTTTCGCCGTAGCCGTTGAAGTACTGGAAGTGCAGGAAGCCGCCGGCGTCGGCCAGCAGCAGGCGTTTCAGGCGGTAGGACAGGTCGAGTTGCAGCGATCCGAATTGTCCCGGATAGCCTTCGGCCTGCAGCAGCCAGCCATCGTCGTTACCGAAGCGCAGGTTCACGAGTGCGTGACCGCGGTATTCGGCGATGTCACGGTTGTTCCTGTCCTTGTCGAGATAGTCGAACAGCTTCACCGACGCGCTGACATGGGTGTTCTCGTCGATTTCCCAGCGCCAGCCCGGCCGGACGAACACGGTGTCGATCGATCGCGATTCCGTGCCGTCCCGGCCGTTGGACTGATGCTCGTAGCCGGCCTGGGCCGACAGCGTGTGGCGCGAGCCGATCATCCGGTACGGGCCGAGCTGGTAGAAGAAGCTCGGCTTGTAGGTGGTGTCGCGGAAGGGCTTGGAATGACCGCTGAGATCCCACAGCGAGGTCTGCGTATAGCCGAAGTGCAGACCGGTCAGTGCCTGTCCGAACGGCAGGTCGGACATCCAGCCGTCGGGATCGAATATGCGGTACTTGAACGACAGCTGGAACCGGGCCGTGTCCTTGCCGCCGCGCGTTCCCGCGACGAAATACATCGGTTCGTGCTCGGACAGTGCCGGCTTGCGCCGGCTCAGATTGACCACGCCGGTCTCCTCTTCCCGACCCTGGATGCGGGCAAGGTTGTCGACCGGTGGGGCGGCGCGCAGGCCGGGTTTGAGCTGCACCAGCAGCACGCTGGAGGCTTCCTGCATCAGCTCGAGTCGGCCTGTGCCCTCCAGTTCGGGCGGAAATGCGACGTCGTACCCGCGTTGCGCACTACTTGCCGGGCCGCTTGCATGCAGTGTCAGTTTGACTGCGCGCGCACCGATGACGATGCGGGCCGGCAGTTCGTCAGGCAGCACCTCGCCGTGGGTCGCAACCGCTATCAGCGTCAGCGGCAGCCCGGGTTCGACCAGGGTCTGGCGGGTGGCCAGCAGGACGTCGGCCTGCGCGGGCAGTGCCACGCAACCGGCCGCAAGGAAGCCGAACAATGTTGCGCGTGAAGGGCGGGACATGGGGAACTCCTTTCGTTTGCACCATGATTTTGCGCCGTCGCGCGGTCGAACGGCTGTCGGCATCGGCCGACCGGTCATCGAGGGCAAACGGGCAGGTGCGCCCGGGGCATGACCTGTTGCACGCATCCCCAGACCGGGGGGCAGTGCCTGGCGGACGGCGCAAAAATCGGCCGATTTCGCGAACAATACCGGCTTCCGGTGGCCTGCGGCAGCAGGGCGGTCCGCCGCCGATGCCGGGTAATCCGGATGGCGGAGGTCTCTTCCGTGGCTTGTTCCGGACGTACCGACTTGTCCCGGAACCGCTGCATGAAGCGGGTGACATCGATGATCGACCGCCAGTGCGTCCCCTCGCCAATCAGACCGACTTCCTAGCGGCACGAGACCTTGAACGGCATGGTCCTGCCGTCAATCTCGACGAATTCGACCTCGGTGCTGACTTTCATGCCCGGCGGTGTCGCTGCCACATGGCTGACGTCGATGTGGGGATGCCCACCGTATGCTGCCCCGGGGCCAGGAACGGCCGGAGCCCCATGATGCAGGTCTGTTCGATGAAAGCGATCATCATGGCCTTCTCCAGCACCGGTGGCATGTCCAGGAAGCCGGGTCAGCAGGGATCGATCTCGGGCACGGTATGACGAGACTCGACGATGAATTGCTCGCTGTGTCGAAGGCCCGCGGCAAGAGTTGCTTGTGGAGTCGTCACAGCCTTCCAACGCGCATGTTGATCGGCCAGACGATGGATCGCCGGTTGCGTCCGTCGCCCCAGATCTCGGAAATCTCCCCGGCAAAGTTCAGCAGGACCTCTTCGTGCCCGGCCTCCCGCGCGCTGCGCACGGCGGACCAGGTCAGCAGATAGCCCATGAACTCTGACAACTGCCAGTTGCACCGGATTTCCAGGGCAGGCGCAGTCATCTCGTCGAATGGAAAATCGATGGTCGCGTAGCCTGTATCCACCAGCTTTCGTTCCGGCGGCCAGTAGGGGCCGATCTCGTCGCGGTAGAAGGTCTGGAATCTGTCGTTGAGCGGAGGTTCGAGATTGAGGACACCGTAGCTGATCAGGGCCAGAATCCCTTCCGGGGCGGCAATCCGGCGAACTTCCAGGTAAAAGGCGGGCAGGTCGAACCAGTGCGCAGCCTGGGCTGCGGTAATGAGGCACGCACTGCCATCGGCGAGCGGAAGGTGTTCGGCTGGCGCGCACCGGTAGCTGATGCATTCGTTCGGAACCGTGTTTGCAATCTGGTCCCCGCTGGGATCGAGCCCGATGACCGAACTGAAGTGCGGGGCCAGAAGCTGTGTCAGCTGACCGTTGCCGCACCCCACGTCGACCGCAAGTGCGTGGTCTGGCGCCACGGAAGCGAGGAATGCGGCAAGTTCAGGCGGATACTCGGGACGGAAGCGGGCGTACGCCTGGCCTCCCTGGTCGAACCAGTTCCGTGCCGTATTCGAGTTACTCGCCATCAGACTGCTCTCCTGCAGTCAGCGCGGCTTTGGCGGCCGTAATCCTCGCTGAGAAGCCGTCGTGCTCCAGCGCTTCGGCGGCTCTTTCCAGCGCGTGCCGCAGTGGATGGCCGATTTCTTCTTCGAGACGGGCGATTGCGGCAAAGGTCGCAACCCAGTGCTGCTCGAGTTTGCCGACCAGCGCCTGTCCGGCGGTGGTGAGTTGAATTCCGCTCTTTCGTCCATCAGCCACGGAATGGCGCGAGATGAGACCGTCGGTTTCCAGCAGCGCGACGGTCTGGCTGATGGCGCCCTGGGTCAGATGCGTACGCGCCGTGATGTCGGTGACGGTCCGGGCACCCGCGCGCAGCGCCCGGAGAACAGGGGTGTAGCGAGCCCGGTAGTTCAGGCTCATGGTCCGATAGTGGTCTTCGGCGCCTTGGTCGACCAGTTCACCGACATGGCGGAGCAACTCACCGAGGCCGGGTTTCTCTTTCAGGTCCATGCGCCGAATAATACATTAGCGCTAATTTAAATCTCAAGGACAGGTATTCTCGACCTGCGTGATCGGGGTGGCGCCGATCAGGACGCGTGCCCCGCCACGTCATTCACGCAGTGTCGAAAGACCGAGCCGTCGCTCAGCAATCTGCCTGTGTCCCGTCACCACGGCATCACCAGAGCGTTTCGCGCTCCGGCGATGCGCTGATGCGGTGTATGGCCAGATCGGCGCCTTCGTGCTCCTGCTCCGGGTCGAGTCGGAGACCGACGAAAATCTTGATCACGCCATAAATCGCCGCACCGCCTGCGAACGCGATCACCACACCGGCCACCGTACCGGCCAGCTGGGCGGCGAAACTGACCTTGCCCAGGCCGCCCAGCATTTCCGAGCCGAAGAGGCCGGCAGCGATACCGCCCCAGGTGCCGCACAGGCCATGCAGCGGCCAGACACCGAGAACGTCGTCGATCTTCCAGCGGTTCTGGGTCAGCGTGAACATCCATACGAACAGCGCGCCCGCGATGCCGCCGGTAACCAGTGCGCCAAGAGGATGCATCAGGTCCGAGCCGGCACACACGGCTACCAGCCCTGCCAGCGGGCCGTTATGGACGAAACCCGGATCGTTGCGGCCGGCCACCAGTGCGGCCAGCGTGCCGCCCACCATGGCCATCAGCGAATTGACGGCTACCAGCCCGTTGATGGCTTCCAGCTTCTGGGCGCTCATGACGTTGAAACCGAACCAGCCGACAGTCAGTATCCAGGCGCCGAGCGCGAGGAAGGGAATGCTGGAGGGCGGGTGGGCCGAGATGCCGCCGTCGCGCGAATAGCGTCCGCGTCGCGCACCGAGCAGCAGCACCGCAGCCAGTGCGACCCAGCCACCGAAGGCGTGCACCACGACCGATCCGGCGAAATCATGGAACGGTGCTCCGAACTGCGCTTCAAGCCCGGCCTGGAAGCCGAGATTGCCGTTCCAGATGATGCCTTCAAAAAACGGGTAGAGCAGGCCGACGATCAGTGCGGTGGCCATCACCTGCGGTCCGAAGCGCGCGCGCTCTGCGATGCCGCCGGAAACGATGGCAGGGATGGCGGCGGCGAAAGTCAGCAGGAAGAAGAACTTCACCAGGTCGTAGCCGCTCGACTGGGTCAGGGTGGCGGCATTGCCGAAAAAATGTACGCCGTAGGCGATGCCGTAGCCGGCGATGAAGTACACCAGCGTCGATACACAGAAATCGACCAGGATCTTGACGAGGGCGTTGACCTGATTCTTGCGCCGGACGGTGCCGACCTCCAGAAAGGCAAAGCCGGCGTGCATGGCAAGCACCATTATGGCGCCCAGCAGGATGAACAACACGTCGGTCGATGTTTTGAAACTGTCCATGACTTCTCCACAATTCACTGTGGCGGTGCAAAAAGCAAGGAATGCACCAGTCAGATGCGGGTATCGCCGTGGAATGCACCGGAAATGAGCAATCCCCGTGAAACCGCGTTACTGCGCGGTATCGGCGTATTTCGGATGACGTGGGCGATGCGCCCGGAATCGTGCGGATGGAAACTGGTGGCGCACCGAATCGGGGCAAATTTCGGTGGGGTTCTGGTTTTGTGCGCGGGTTTGGTGCGGGTTGCGCCGCTCGACAGATCTGCCGGGAGGGCGGGACGACCGGATGATGGCCGTCCCGTGAAACAGGCTTACTTCAGGATGGTCGCGAGCGAATCCGCCACGTAGTCAATGTTCTTCGAATTCAGCGCTGCCAGGCAGATGCGGCCGGTACTGACTGCGTAGATGCCGAATTCGTCGCGCAGACGGTCGACCTGGGCTACGGTCAGGCCGGTGTAGCTGAACATGCCGCGCTGGCGAACCACGAAGGAAAAGTCACGCGAAACGCCGCGCGACGCCAGCTTGTCGACCAGGCCGGTACGCATCGCGCGGATGCGGTCGCGCATTTCGCCCAGTTCCTGCTCCCACATCGCGCGCAGTTCCGGCGTCGACAGGACTGCTGCCACGACTGCGCCGCCATGCGTCGGCGGGTTGGAGTAGTTGGTGCGGATGGTGCGCTTGAGCTGGCTCAGCACGCGAGCTGCCTCATCCTTGCTTGCGGTCACGATGGACAGCGCGCCGACGCGCTCGCCGTACAGCGAAAACGACTTCGAGAACGAGCTGGAAATGACGAAGCTCAGACCGGACTGCACGAACAGTCGCACCGCGACGGCGTCCTTCTCGATGTCTTCGGCGAAGCCCTGATAGGCCATGTCGAGGAAGGGCACCAGATTGCGCGCCTTGCACACCTCGACGACTTCGCCCCACTGCGCGTCGGTCAGGTCGGCGCCGGTGGGGTTGTGGCAGCAGGCATGCAGCAGCACGATGGCGTGTGCCGGCAGTGCCTTCAGATGCGCGATCATCGCGTCGAAACGCACACCGCGTGTCTCGGCGTCGAAGTACGGATAGACGTCGACGTCGAAGCCGGCGGCTTCGAACAGCGCGCGGTGGTTTTCCCAGCTCGGGTCGCTGATGTAGACCTTGGCCTGCGGCAGCAGGCGCTTCAGGAAGTCGGCACCGATCTTCAGCGCGCCGGTGCCGCCAAGGGCCTGCGCGGTCACGACGCGGCCGTCGGCAGTCAGTGCGGCGCCCTGGCCGAACAGCAGGTCCTGCACCGCCTTGTTGTAGGCCTGCGAGCCTTCGATCGGCTGATAGCCGCGCGGAGGGGCGTTCTTCATGCGGGCTTCTTCGGCCGAGCGCACGGCACGCAGCAGGGGCAGCTTGCCCGCGTCATCGTAGTAGACGCCGACGCCCAGATTGACTTTGGTCGTACGGGTATCGGTGTTGAAAGCTTCGGTCAGGCCCAGGATAGGGTCGCGCGGTGCCATGTCCACGGACGAGAAGACAGACGGATTCATGCGTGCTCCGGAATGCGTTGGATTGTCGCCCGGTACGGGCGCAGCGATGTGCGGTTAAAAGATAGGTCTAAAACGCGCTAATGTCTGCCTTTGATGAACGCTGCTGCAATCTCGCAGTCATCGTCAGGCAACGTTTGTGCAACGCAAAATTCTACCATGTCAGAAATCCTCGCCGCACCCGCGCTGTTGACGTTTGACAACAGCCCTTACAAGTTGCACCAGCCCTTTCCGCCGGCAGGTGATCAGCCGGAGGCGATACGCAAACTGGTCGAAGGTGTCGAGGATGGCCTGATGTTCCAGACCCTGCTCGGCGTTACCGGTTCGGGCAAGACCTTCACGATGGCCAACGTGATCGCGCAACTGGGACGTCCGGCGCTGGTGATGGCGCCGAACAAGACGCTGGCCGCCCAGCTGTATTCCGAATTCCGCGAGTTCTTCCCGGAAAACGCGGTTGAGTACTTCGTCAGCTATTACGACTATTACCAGCCGGAAGCCTACGTACCGTCGAAGGACCTGTTCATCGAGAAGGACAGTGCGATCAACGAGCACATCGAACAGATGCGGCTGTCGGCCACCAAGAGCCTGATGGAGCGGCGGGACGTGGTGATCGTGGCGACCGTGTCGGCGATCTACGGCATCGGCGATCCGGTGGATTACCACGCGATGATCCTGCACCTGCGCGAGGGTGGCACGCTGCATCAGCGCGACATCATTGCACGGCTGGTGCAGATGCAGTACCAGCGCAACGACATGGACTTCCGGCGCGGCACCTTCCGGGTGCGCGGTGACGTGATCGACATCTTTCCGGCCGAACATGCCGAAAATGCGCTGCGCGTGTCGCTGTTCGACGACCAGATCGAGGATCTCGCGCTGTTCGATCCGCTGACCGGTCAGGTGCGGCAGAAGATAGGCCGGTTCACGGTCTATCCGTCCAGCCATTACGTGACGCCGCGCGCCACCGTGCTGCGCGCGGTCGATGCAATCAAGATCGAACTGCAGATGCGCTCGAAGGAATTCGTCAGCCAGCACAAGCTGGTCGAGGCGCAGCGCATTGAGCAGCGCACCCGTTTCGATCTCGAAATGCTGAATGAACTGGGCTTCTGCAAGGGCATCGAGAACTACTCGCGCCACCTGTCCGGCCGACAGCCGGGTGAAGCGCCACCGACGCTGATCGACTACCTGCCGCCCGACTCGCTGATGTTCATCGACGAGTCGCACGTCACCATTCCGCAGATCGGCGGCATGTTCAAGGGCGACCTCGCGCGCAAGACCAATCTGGTCGATTTCGGCTTCCGGCTGCCGTCCGCGCTGGACAACCGCCCGCTGAAATTTGAGGAATTCGAGAAGCTGATGCCGCAGACGGTCTTCGTGTCGGCGACGCCGGCGGCCTATGAGGCGGCCAATCAGGGGCAGGTGGTGGAGCAGGTGGTGCGCCCGACCGGTCTGATCGATCCGGTGGTCGAGATCCGGCCGGCGATCACCCAGGTCGATGACCTGCTGGGCGAGATACGCAAGCGGCTCGGCGTGCAGGAGCGGATTCTGGTGACCGTGCTGACCAAGCGTCTGGCCGAGGATCTGACCGACTATTTCAGCGAAAACGGGATTCGCGTGCGCTATCTGCACTCGGACATCGATACCGTCGAGCGAGTCGAAATCATCCGCGACCTGCGCCTGGGCGAGTTCGACGTACTGGTCGGCATCAACCTGCTGCGCGAGGGGCTGGACATCCCCGAGGTATCGCTGGTGGCCATTCTCGATGCTGACAAGGAAGGTTTCCTGCGCTCGGAACGCAGCCTGATCCAGACCATAGGTCGCGCCGCGCGCCATCTGAACGGTACCGCCATCCTGTACGCCGACCGGCTGACCGAATCGATGAAGCGTGCGATCGACGAAACCGAGCGTCGCCGCGCCAAGCAGATTGCGCACAACGAGGCTCAGGGCATCACGCCGCGTTCGGTGGTCAAGCGCATCAAGGACATCATCGACGGCGTCTACGATCAGGACGATGTGGCACGCGAACTTAAGGTGGCTGAAGAGCACGCGCGTTTCGAGGCCATGAGCGAAAAGGATCTCGCACGCGAAATCAAGAAGCTCGAGAAGGAAATGATCGAGCATGCGAAGAACCTGGAATTCGAAAAGGCCGCAACGGCCCGCGACCGCCTGTTCAAACTGCGCAGCGGAGCGTTCGGTGCCTGATGCCGGAATCGTTGTGAACACGACTTCCTGCTCGTCCGGAACCCGGGCGCAACCCCACGATTCCTTCCGCGCCATGTACGTGAAGATGGCGCAGTGGATCGCTGCGTGCCTGTTTGCCTTGCTGGTCCGCGACGCATTCGCGCTCGAGAGCGCGGCGGTCGTCAGTACGCGCTCGGTCGTCACGCTAGTTTCGGCGCAATCTGCCGTCGCAGCCGGCAGGCCGGTGGGCCTGGCGTTACGGTTCCGGCTGTCGCCCGGCTGGCACATCTACTGGCAGAACCCGGGTGATGCCGGCCAGGCTCCCCAAGTCGAACTGCATGCGCCGGCTGGCACCACGGTGACCGATATCAACTGGCCGGCACCTCGGCGACATGTGGATGGAACGATCACCACCTTCATCCATGAAGGCGAAGTACTGCTGCCCTTTTCCCTGACACTGCCAGCAGGCATCGATTCCGCAGTGTCGGTTGCCGCAAGGGCGACCTGGCTGGTGTGCCGGGACATCTGCATTCCGGAGGAAGGGATATTCCGGCTGACCCTGCCCGCAGGGGAGGTTCGGCCGTCGGAACACGCTGCCCTGTTCGACCTGGCGCAGGAAGCCGGCCCGCAGAAATCTCGCTGGGTGGCGACAGTGGACGCTCATGCCAGGTTGTTGCTGACCGGCGATGGCGCAGCTGAGGTTCGGGATGCCTTCTTTGTGCCGGCATCGCGAGGCGTGGTGGAAAGCGGGGCGGAGCAGGTTTTCGCGCCACGCGATCGGGCGTTCGAGCTGCAACTGCGGTCCGGACCGGATTTCGATCCGGCACGACGGCTGGAAGGCGTTCTGCTGCTGCATGACGGACAGGGTGTCGAACGAGCGCTGTGGATCGAGACGCCGGGCGAAGCGATACAGCGGCCGTCCTCGGTCAGGTGGGTTTCTGAGCGGTTGCCAACAGTACCGGAAGCGACGTTGCCTGAGCCCGACGCCTGGTACGGGTTTGCCTATGCCGTCATGTTCGCATTCCTCGGAGGGATGTTGCTCAACCTGATGCCTTGCGTGTTTCCTGTTCTGGCGATCAAGGCGTTGTCGTTCGCACGGATGAGTGGTCATGAGCGCCACGCGGTACGCAGCCAGTCCGTCGCGTACTGTGCCGGAGTGATGGCCTCGTTCGTTCTGCTCGCGGCCCTGCTGCTGGGGCTGCGCTCGCTCGGCATGCAGGCAGGCTGGGGCTTTCAGTTCCAGTCGCCGGTTTTCGTGATTGCGATGTCAGCGTTGCTGTTTGCGATCGGTCTGAACCTCTCCGGCGTGTTCGAACTTGGCGGGGAGCTTGCGTCGACTGGCGATGTACTGGCATCGCAAGGCGGGATCACCGGCAGTTTCTTCACCGGCGCGCTGGCCGTGGTGGTGGCGACGCCTTGCACGGCGCCCTTCATGGGCGGTGCGATTGCCGTGGCGCTCGCTGCACCGGCGCCGCAGACATTGGCCATTTTTCTGGCGATGGGCGGGGGGCTGGCCCTGCCGTATGCACTGCTCGCATTCTTTCCCGGGGTCGCCCGCAGGATGCCCCGGCCCGGCCCGTGGATGGACAGGCTCAAGCAGGGGCTGGCATTTCCCATGTACGCAGCAGCGGCGTGGCTGGTGTGGGTGCTAAGCCGGCAGAGCGGTGCCGATGGCGTATTGACGGCGCTTGCTGCGCTGCTTCTGCTGTCGGTCGCCGCGTGGATGCTGGGCGCAGCCCAGCGCGGCGCAGCCCCGGGCCGTGTCTGGCGCGGAGGCGCACTGATTCTGCTGCTGACGGCGGTGTCCGTGGTGGGGTCTGCGCCCCGCGTGTCGGAGGGCGGTGCGACCGCGGCCTCGTCGCCCGGTGAATCGGAACCTTATTCGCCCGCGCGCCTCACTGATCTGCGCGCGAAGGGACTGCCGGCATTCGTGAACATGACTGCCGCCTGGTGCGTCACCTGCCTGATGAACGAAAGGATCGCGCTGTCGACGGTGGAAGTCCGGCAGGCCTTTGCACAACGCGGCATCACCTACCTGAAAGGGGACTGGACCCGCAGTGATCCCGACATCACGGAATTCCTGCGCGAACACGGTCGCGATGGCGTGCCGCTGTATGTCTTCTATCCGCCTGGCGGTGCCAGCCCGGTGGTGCTGCCGCAGATACTGACTGCCGGCATCGTGCTCGACGCAATAGCTCAGGTTCGCTAGCCGCCATTGCGGTCAAATGGCACGAGCGTGTGCAGTGCAGGCCAGCTGCGTGTGAAGAGAGACGGTGTATGCAGGAAATCGCGCCGGGGCCGGAGCGGCCCCGGATGATGCGCGTCAAGCGCTGACAGTTTCCGTACCGTTGTTGCCCGGATGCATGCGGTTCTGTGCCTTGACCAGACGTTCCATCGTGCGCAGGTCTCGCCGGTCCAGCTTCATCGCACCTCTCACCCACTCGCGCGTCACGTCTTCCAGTTCCTGATAGGTCAGACGCACGTAGGCATGCATTTTCGCGCGCTGAAAGGCACGGAAGCCCTTCAGCTGCGAGGACATCGAGGTCATCACCTGACGCGCAACCCATTCACCGCGACCCGGATCGGCCAGATGGTCGACCAGCCCGAGTTCATGCATCTTTTCCGACGACAGCACGCGGCCGTTCAATATCAGGTCTTCCGCCACGCGCGGTCCGGCCTTGCGCGCGACGAGGCTGTAGGCGCCCATACCCGGAAACAGGTTGAACATCATTTCCGGAAAACCCATCTTCACGCCGCGTTCCGCGATCACCACATGGCAGGACAGCGCTGCTTCCAGCCCACCGCCAAGCGCATCGCCCTGGACGACCGCCATGGAGACCGCGTCGGCGTGCAGGCCGCACACATTGTTGTTGATGGCCCGGATGCACGATTCCGCGTAACGCATCAGCGCGTGCTCGTCGCCTGCCTCGACCAGACGGCGGAACAGGTCAAGGTCGCCACCCAGGTTATAGACGCCCGGAACGCCCGAACAATTCAGGAAAAAGTCGACGGTGCCGGGAGCCAGTTCAACTTCCTGTTGCTGTGCGATGACGTCGCCCAGCAATTCAGGGGTGAAACACGGACGACCGATCGGGTGCGCGTACATCCAGAGCGCACGGGTTTCCGGCTCGAAGCGCGACGTGACGATGGGCGTTGCAAGAAGTCTCGGCGCATTCGTGTCGGTACGGCGAGGTACGACCGTATGGAGATGGCCGCGGCTGCGATCAATGATCTGCATGGCATGCCTCCCGCGCACTCTGGGTCGAAGGCGCGCCGGAACGCAGCGTTTGTGTTTCGCAGCACAGCAGTTTCTGCCGTGCTGTGAGGCACGGGGTCAACAGATCCATTTCAGCCTCCGTCGGATGGTCCGACCGCTAAGCATGCTGAAAACAATTCACCCGTCCGGGCGAACTGGAGTGGCATTTTTGCCTATTTTTCCTACCGTCTGGTGCACGATTCCAGACAGAGTCTGACCCTGTAAGCGCATGTTACGACAACACGGGAAAAATTTGCTTGAAAATTTAATGTCACTTGACAGGGATCATTCTGCTGCTCGGCTATAGTCGGATCCAACGGAGGAACTGATGACGGCAGCGGTATCGGGAAAGGATCTGCGCGAGCACAAACTCACGCTGTCCGAACTGGTGGAAGGGATGGTGGCCGACGGCCTGCTGGGCGACGCGGTGGCGCGGGCATTCCTGCACGAACGCCGCTATTGGCGTGGAGGCGAACATCCGCTCGTGGTGCTGGCCGAGCAGAAGTGGCGCTCGCTGCATCCACCGCATCGTCCGCTGAATCTGGATGCACTGACCGAGTGGATGGCCGGCTGGAGTGGCCTGGATTACTTCCACATCGATCCCCTCAAGGTCGATTTCGCGGCAGTGACCGAGGTTGTCTCGAGTGCTTACGCCAACCGCTTCCGCATCCTGCCGATACAGGCTTCGGCACGCGAGGTGGTGATCGCGACCGCCGAACCTTTCATGAGCGAGTGGGAAAAGGAGCTGGCACCGATACTGCGGCGGCCGATCCGCCGCGTCATCGCCAATCCGGACGACATCGCCCGCTACGTCGTCGAGTTCTATAACCTGGCCAAGTCAGTCAAGGGCGCCGCCAAGCGGGGTGACGTCAGCGGTGTCGGAGCGTCGAATTTCGAGCAGCTGGTCGAACTGGGACGCAGTAACCGTCCGCTGGATGCCAACGACCAGCACATCGTCACCATCGTCGACTGGCTGTGGCAATACGCTTTCGAGCAGCGTGCCAGCGACATCCACATCGAACCGAGACGCGACTTCGGCGTCGTGCGTTTCCGCATCGACGGCGTGCTGCATCAGGTCTATCAGATTCCGATGCCGGTACTCGGTGCGATGACGTCGCGCATCAAGATACTCGGTCGCATGGATGTGGTCGAGAAGCGCCGGCCGCAGGACGGGCGGATCAAGACCCGTGCGCCGGACGGGCAGGAAATCGAACTTCGCCTGTCCACGCTACCGACCGCATTCGGTGAAAAGCTGGTGATGCGGGTGTTCGACCCGGAAGTGCTGGTACGCGACTTCCGCGATCTCGGCTTTTCCGACGAGGATTCACGTCGCTGGAAGCAGATGACCACGCAGCCGAACGGCATCGTGCTGGTGACCGGACCGACCGGCTCGGGCAAGACCACCACACTGTATTCGACGCTGAAGAATCTCGCCACGCCCGAGGTCAACGTGTGCACGCTCGAAGATCCGATCGAAATGATCGAGCCGTCGTTCAATCAGGTGCAGGTGTCACCGGACATAGGTGTCACCTTCGCGGCAGGCATACGATCGCTGATGCGGCAAGATCCGGACATCATCATGGTGGGCGAAATCCGCGACCTCGAAACGGCCGAGATGGCGATACAGGCCGCATTGACCGGTCATCTCGTTCTGTCGACGCTGCACACCAACGATGCACCGTCGGCGATCACCCGGCTGCTGGATCTGGGTGTGCCCAGCTATCTGCTCAACGCCACGGTACTTGGTGTGATGGCGCAGCGCCTGGTGCGCACGCTGTGCCCGCACTGCCGCAAGCCCGCCACGCCGCAGGAAACCGATCCGCAGGCCTGGGATGATCTGGTGGCTCCGTGGAAGGCCAGCCGGCCGGAGCGTTTCATGCAGTCGGTCGGTTGCCTGGAGTGCCGCATGACCGGCTATTCTGGGCGCATCGGCATCTATGAAATCCTGCTGATGTCGCCGGATATCAAGAACATCGTGGCGGCCAGCGCTGACATTGCCATGCTGCGTGAGCAGGCCTACCGCGAAGGCATGTACCCGCTTCGCGTGTCAGGGGCACTGAAGATTGCACAGGGCGTGACCACGATGGAAGAGGTGATGAAGGTGGCACCGCCTGCCTGAACCCGGGTCAGTAGCCCTGACCGGGCGGCCAGCCTGCTCCGGAGAAGGGCGGCCGGCGGCCGACCAGTCCTTCGAGCAAGGTCAGTTCCGCGTCAGTGTGGTTGGTGACACCGGCG
>DATCUL010000263.1:0-6709 GCA_036567405.1 Methyloversatilis sp.
ATCGGCATTCATCGTGTCGTCGGCCACGACCACGCGCTTCGGCGGCGTAACACCGGCTTCGGACTGCCAGCGGGCGCTGCGACCGACGTCGCCTTCGACCCAACTGATTTCGGCCGTCATGGCCGGGACGGCCGCAAGCCGCAAGTGAGGACGTCAAACAGTGGCATGGTGGATCCGTCGTTGAAAACTGGAGCGCGCACGCTACACCATAAGCTGCCCCGGTGCGATGCCTGCCGACGGGCCGTCACCCCAGCCCGGTCGGACATCACCAGACATCGTCGTCCACTCCCGCTACGGCTTGATGTAAGACGCCTTTTCCTCGAGCTGCAGGCGAGCGATTTCCACCACGCCGGCCGGAACGATGGAGGCGTCTGGAGTGACCGCGTCGTCGCCCAGATCGCGCACTTTCAGCGTGTTGCGGCTCATCTTGAATGCAACGCCCTGCCCGGCGAGCCCCTGGACTGCGGGCGCGAACGGCTTGCCGCCGGAATCGATCGAATCCCGCAGCAGGAAGTCGATGCCCTTGCCGTTGCTGACAACGTGGATCCGGGTATCGGGCGACGCACTCAGATGATTTTGAACATTGCCGAGCAGCGCCCGCGCGTTGGTCGCGTCGTTGATGTGATACACGACCGTGCCACCTGCGCTGGAGATCGAAGCGGCACTGATGCCGGCCACGAGCAGGGTACGGCGCAACAGGTCTGCTAGCTTCACTTTGATATTCCCGGATTGGATCAGACGACGGACGATTCTCGTCGGATCCGGTCATGGGCTTATCAAGCATTTCTGCTTCGCTTAGCAGAACCGGTGCATAAGACAGGCAACACGCCCCGGCAGGCACTTCGGAACCTGTCACGGGCTCCGATCAGCAGTGCCGGGGCGCGCGGATCAGCTGCGGTAGTCCGCGTTGATCTTGACGTAGTCGTAGCTGAAATCGCAGGTCCAGCAGGTGGCGTGCGCGTCGCCGCGGCCGAGGGCGACACGGATGGTGATTTCGGCCGGCGCCATGGCGGCGGCGCCCTGCTCTTCCTTGTATTCCGGGTTGCGCCCGCCGTCCTTCGACACCAGGAAGTCGCCGATCCACAAACTCACCTTCGACGTGTCGAGGTCGGCCAGCGGCGGATGGTTCTGCGCGGCGTTGCCGACGGCGGCCAGGATGCGGCCCAGATTGGGGTCGGACGCGAAGAAGGCGGTCTTGACCAGCGGCGAGTGGGCGATCGCGTAGCCGACCGCCTTGCATTCGGCGACGTCACACCCGCCTTCGATCTCGATGGTGATGAATTTGGTCGCGCCTTCGCCGTCGCGCACGATGGCCTGCGCCAGTTCGGCCGCGAGCGAGGTCACGGCATCGGCCAGCGCCTTGCCGGCAGCGCTGTCGAGCGACGTGATCTCGGCATTGCCCGCGGTACCCGAGGCGATCAGCATGAAGGAGTCGTTGGTCGAGGTGTCGCCATCAACCGTGATGCAGTTGAATGAGCGGTCGGCGGCGTGCTTGACCATCGCTTCAAGCGCCGCCTGCGACACCGCCGCGTCGGTCGCCATGAAACCCAGCATGGTCGCCATGTTCGGCTTGATCATGCCGGCGCCCTTGCTGATGCCGCTCAGCGTGATGGTGCGACCGTCGATGGTGACGCGGCGGGACGCGACCTTGGCCACCGTGTCGGTGGTCATGATGGCGTGTGCGGCGGCGTGCCAGTTGGCTTCGTCGAGATCGTCCATGCAGGCCGGAATGCCGCGCTCGATGCGGTCGACCGGCAGCGGCTCCATGATGACGCCGGTCGAGAACGGCAGTACCTGCTCCGGCGCCAGGCTCAGCGCCCGTGCGACCGCGATGCAGGTCGCGCGGGCAGCGACCAAGCCGGGCTCGCCGGTGCCGGCGTTGGCAATGCCGGTGTTGATCACCAGCGCACGGATGTCGCTGCGCGACAGATGGTCGCGGCACACCTGAACCGGTGCGGCGCAGAAACGGTTGACCGTGAACACGCCTGCCACACGCGCGCCGGGCGCCAGCGAAATCAGGCACAGGTCGCGCCGGTTGGCCTTGCGGATGCCGGCCTGGGCGATGCCCAGGCGCACGCCGGCGACCGGCAGGATGGTTTCGGCGGGAGGCGTCTGGTAGTTCACGGGCATGGCAGGCTCATCCAGTCAGGCAAAGCGCGCAGTTTACACGCCGCGTGCAGCCTTCTTGCCTGCGCATGCGCACGCCCGTCCCGAGATGCGGATCAGGGTCTTTTTGCCTTGATGGTCCGAACGGCTTACCCGTGCTTCATGGCAGTGAAAAACGTCCCGCCTACCGTGTGTGCGTAACGCTTTGTTACAAGCGCTTCGCTCACGGAAAAGGACTCGAACATGAATATCCGTACCCGCCTCACCCTCGCACTGGCCATCGCCGGCGCCTTCACGAGCGGCGCACACGCCGCCCAGAACACGCTGACCGGCTGGGCGATGATGCCGGCCGCCACCTTCTCCGACGGCCCGACCTCCGGCCAGTTCGCCTTCACCAACGCCAACAGCCCGGCAAACAATCCGCCCTACGTCAACGCGCAGCCGGTGCAGGGCTTTTCCGGCGTGCTGGCCGGCCCGAACGGCAGCTACCAGATGCTGGTGGATAACGGCTTCGGCGCCAAGGGCAATTCGGCCGACTCGCTGCTGCGCATGTACGCAGTGCAGGTGGACTGGAACACCCATGCGGTCCGTGCCGCCGGTTTCGGCAACGGCGCAGCCCTGACCGGCTTCGACGCCGCCTCGCGCATCACACTGAATGACGCAAACCACAAGCTGCCTTTTGCCATCGTTGCCGACAGCGCGAACTACCCGGGCAGCAGCATCGCGGTGGACAGTCGCATCACCACCGGCCGCCTGCTCACCGGCGCCGACCTCGATCCGGAATCGGTGCGCCGCGACCGCAACGGCAATCTGTGGTTCGGCGAGGAATTCGGCCCCTTCCTGGTGAAGACCGACGCCAGCGGCACAGTGCAGAATGTGCTCCGCACGCCCAACGTACTGGGCCTGGGCAGCAATCCCTATGTGCAGTCACCATCCAGCCCGCTGAACAGCGGCGCCGCCAACCTGCCCGGCTCCGGCGGTTTCGAGGGGATGGCGCTGAATGCCAGCGGCACCAGGCTGCACACCCTTCTGGAGCGCCCGCTGACCACCGACAGCGACCAGAAGCGCCTGCTGGTGCAGGAATTCGACCTGGCCACCGAAGCCTTCACCGGCAACTGGTTCGGCTACAAACTTGATGCCGCCGGCACCAATATCGGCGACATGACGGCCATCGATGACAGCCGCTTCATCGTGATCGAGCGCAACGGCGGCACCGGCACCAGCGGCACGCCGTTCAAGAAGCTGTTCATGATCGACAGCAGCCAGAAGGACGCCGACGGCTTCGCGAAGAAGACCGAACTGGTGGACCTGATGAACATCGCCGACCCGAACGACCTGAACGGTGATGGCAGCAATACCTTCACCTTCCCCTACGTGACGATCGAGGACGTGCTGGTGCTCGACGCCAACACCCTGCTGGTGGTCAATGACAACAACTTCCCTGGCGGTGGCGGCCGTGCCCTCACGTCGGACAACACCGAGTTCCTGAAGATCAGCCTCGCCAGCCCGTTGCCGGTGCCGGAACCGGATGCTTACGCGCTGATGCTGGCCGGCCTCGGTCTGATCGGTCTGGGTATGCGTCGCCGGATCCGCTGACCTACCGGTTGTCGGCCGGGGGTCAGCGGCCCTTGGCCGACAGTTCGAGCGCCATGCCGGCCAGGCGGGCAAAGTGCAGCAGCGCGTCCTGGGTGCCAGTCGGCAGTGGCGGACGCGACGCGGCGCGATCGACGTAGAGCACGCCGACCACCTGTTCGTTGGCATGGATGGGGACCAGCATCTGGTGCCGGTCGCCGAGCGCGGCCCGCAGACGGGCCAGCGACGGCAGGCCGGGTGCCGGCACATGGGATGCCGAGATGTCGATCACGCGGCCGTGATCGACCAGTTCGGTCAGCGCATCGCGCGCCGCACCAGCCAGCAGGAAGACGAAGTGGCGCATCAGCTGCTGCGCGCCGGTGCCATGGGTCGCACGGGCTGCGAGTTGCGCGCGGTTGGCCGTGACCAGGGCCAGCACTGCGCGATCGGCTCCCAGTGACCGCCCGGCACCTTCAAGTGCCGCATCGAGTACGGCGCCGGTCGGCGAACGTGCGGCAACCAGCGCCACCATGCGGCGCGAGATGTCGAACTGCAGCGCCTGATCGGGCTCGGCGGCCTCGCCTTCCGGCACATCCGGATCGGGATCGATCGACCGGGACGGCTGGGGAATGCGCGCGGCAGCATCGTCACAGCCATAAAAACCGGCAATGCGCGCCGCCTCCCGCGCATGCCCGGCCACGACCGGCGCCACGACCGCGACGTCCTGACGCAGCACGCGCGCGTAATCACGCAACGCTTCGCGCGCACGCTCGCTGTCCCAGCCGCCTTCGGCCGCGGCGGCAAGGCGGTAACCGGCCTGCACGAACGCTTCCCGGCTGTCGGCACGCACGTGGTCTGCGCAGGCGTTCTGCACCAGCCCGGGCAAGGTCCAGTCACGTGCCAGCTGCTGGGTCAGACTGCGCAGCCTGAACCCCAGCAGATCGATCTCGACCTGCTCCGGCGGGGTCTTGCTGCGACGCAGCGCCAGATCCAGTTTCTGACCGACATCGCCGGAAAAGCACCAGAAAGCAAGTTCGCCGATACGCGACAGCAGGGTCGCGATGAACACTTCTTCCGGCGAGCCGTCGCTGCGCACCACGGCGGCGTGCCGCGCATGCACGGCTGCGTGGAAGCAGCGCGCCATTTCGGCAGTCACGCGGTCGCGCACGCCGCCGGCCAGGAAGGCATCGATCAGCGCAACCGAAATCGCGATGTTCCGTACCGTGTCGAAGCCGAGCAGCACGACGGCACGCGAGATAGTATTGATCCGGTTGCCTTCGCCCCGGAAGAACACGGAATTGGCCATGCGCAGCACGCGAGCTGTCATTCCGGCATCGCGCAGGACGATGCGACCGAGCGCCGAGGTCGGACTGGCTTCGTTTTCCGCGACCTCGCCGATGGCGGCGAGCGTCGCACTGAAGATCGGCATGTCCTGGTTGCGCAGCCGCTCAACCCAGGATTCAAGCGGCTCGCAGACGACGTGGGTGGCGCTCATGGGTGTATCCGTTGCGGAAAAATCGGTGACAGTTCCGGCTAACGGCTTGCGGACGCGACTTCTTGAACCCCGGACGCCCATGGCGTCCGTTCGGCCATGTCTACTTGACCAGCAGTACCGGGCGCTTCGAGTGGTGCAGGACACCACTCGCAACCGAACCGATCGCGAAACTGGCCAGTGCCCCATGGCCGCGGCGCCCCATCACGATCAGTTCGCAGTCGTGCTGCTCGGCGTAACGTGCGATGGTTTCCGCGGGCGGTCCGACGTGCAGATGCACGATCGGCTCGATCTTCGCATTGCGCAGGGTTTCGAGTGCGCTGCGGGTCGCGTCGTCGCCTTCCTCGCGATAGTAGTCATTCAGCGCCTCGCGGCTGACATGATGCTGCAGCAGACCACCCGGTACCGGCGCATGCACGAACAGCAGGTGGATTTCCGGCTTCGTGCTGAACATGGAGGCAAGGCGCAGCACTTCGGCGGTGGCACGCACGCCATGATCGGAGCCATCGACGGCAAGCAGGATACGCATGGTGTTGTCAGTCATGTTCTGGGGGAGTCAAGTATGGCAGATGAGACCGTTCCACAGACCGTCGCCCAGCGTCGACGCACGGGCGAGACCGGCAATGCCGAAGCCGAACACCAGCAGTCCGGCGATGCGGCGCAGCACCGGACTGCGCGTCAGGGCACGCAAGCGCGTCAACAGCATGCCGGCCAGCAGCAGATTGGGCAGCGTGCCCAGACCGAACGCCAGCATGATCAGCGCACCGCTGCCGGGCGATCCGGACAGCAGCGCCAGCCCGAGCATGCTGTAGACCATGCCGCACGGCAGAAAACCCCACAGCAGGCCGACACCGAGCGCATGCCCCGGCGTGCGCGCGGGCAGCAGACGACGTGCCAGCGGCTGCACGCGCGCCCACAGTGGCCGGCCCAGCGATTCGATGGGTGCCAGCACGCGCGTGTAGCCGGCGAGATAGAGCCCCAGCGCAACCATCATCAGATTGGCCAGCACGTAGAGCACGGTCTGCAGCGGCAACGCGCTGCCGGCCAGCAGGCCGACGCCGCCGACGCCGCCGGCGACCGCACCGGCCAGGGAGTAGCTGAAGATGCGGCCGCTGCTGTAGGCCGTATGCATGGCCAGCACGGGGATCTGGGCACGCCAGCCGGAACCGGGCGGGCGGGAAACGCCGGCCGATATGGCCGACACGATGCCGCCGCACATGCCGGCGCAGTGCACGCCGCCAAGCAGGCCGACCAGGAACACTGCGGCAAGTCCGGAATTCATTGCGGATCAGGAGCCTTCAGGATGCGTTGTTGCGGCGGGAAACACCCGCCGCCCCCGGAAGATCTCGGACGCAGCAGGCTTACACCACCTTAGAGTAGCGCACCGTCTCGGAGTCGAGTCGCAGGTAACGATCGAAAACCATGCAGACCGCACGTACCAGCAGGCGACCACGCGGCGTGATGCCTATCCAGTCCGGCTCGAGCGTCAGCAGCCCGGCCGCTTCGAGTTCGCGCAACTCCTCAAGTTCCGCCGCGAAG
>DATCUL010000264.1:0-8218 GCA_036567405.1 Methyloversatilis sp.
CTTCAGTTCGGCAACTTCCGGGACTGACCACGCGGGGCGGCCTTGCCGCGCACGACGCGGCGGTCGTCAGTCCTTCAGTCCCTTGCTCCACTGCGCGTACGTGGCATCCGCCACGGCGTGCAGCGCGGCCACGCGCGCTTCCAGATCCTGCTGCATCTGCTGCGGCGACTGTACCGTCGGCTGGGCCGAAGCGGCGCTGATTTCGGCCGCACCGCCGATACACCACTCTCGCACCATGGCTTCCGTCATTTCGACGTGGCACTGCATCGCCAGATGCTTGCCTCTGACCCAGGCCTGATTCGCGCAGACATCCGAAGACAGCAGCAGTTCGCAACCGTCCGGCAGCGAGAAGGTTTCGCCGTGCCAGTGGAAGGACAGGAAGCCGGCGCGGTCGCCGAACCACTCCCGCGCCCGCCCGCCGTGCAACTGCACCTCGCGCCAGCCTATCTCCTTGACCGGATTGGCCGTGATCACACCGCCAAGTGCCTTCGACATCAGCTGTCCGCCGAGGCAGTGCCCGATGACCGGGATGTCGGCGTCCATCGCGGCGCGGATCAGCGCCAGTACCTCGGGTATCCATGGCAGCGGATCGTTGACGCTCATCGGACCGCCCATGAAACACAGGCCTGCGAATTCCGACGGATCGCGCGGGACGTCGTCACCGCAATCGATGGCGATAACCCTGATGTCGCGACCTATGCGTTTCATGTATGTTGCGATATGCCCTGGCCCCTCGGTCAGGCTGTGACGGAAAACTGCAATGGGTTTCATCGACATACCTCCTGCCCGCATTCTAGCGATGCTTTGTGCGCTGCCGGTGTTCGCGGCACAGGCCGCCGATGTGTCGCTGGCCGGGGTGTTCGGCGGCAAGGCCGTACTGGTCGTCGATGGCGGTGTGCCGCGCACGCTGTCGCCCGGTGCACGTTCTCCGGAAGGCGTGAAACTGCTGTCGGTCGAGGGTGACAGCGCCTGGGTCGAGATCGACGACCGGCGCGTCAAGGTGCGCATCGGTGAAAACGTGGCGTCCTCGCGCAGCGCGAATGCCGGCCCGGCCACGGTCAATCTGAATGCGGATGCGCAGGGGCACTTTGCTGCCGAAGGCAGCATAAACGGCGCGCCGGTGCGCTTTCTGGTCGATACCGGGGCGACCGTGATCGCCATGGGGCGCAGCGACGGCAAGCGTGCCGGCATCGATCTGGCGCGGGCTACGCCGGTGACGGTGCAGACCGCCAACGGCGTCGTGCGTGCCTGGCGGGTCCGGCTCAACAGCGTGAAGGTGGGAACCGTCACGCTGAACGATGTCGAAGCAGCCGTGATGGAAACTGACATGCCCCAGGTCCTGCTGGGCATGAGCTTTCTGAACCGCATGGACATGCAGCGCAACGGACAGATCATGACCCTGAGGCAGCGCTTCTGATGAGCCGTCATGTCGTCACGTCCGGTTTCGACGAGCAGCGCCTGCGCAGTCGCCTGCGTAGCGTGCCCGAACGAACGGTCGACGCGCGCTTCGCCGGCTTCACCCCGGCAGCCGTGCTGGTGCCGGTCGTCATCGGCGGACCCGAACCGACGCTGCTGCTGACCCGCCGCACCGATCATCTGCACGATCATCCGGGCCAGATCGCGTTTCCAGGCGGGCGCGTCGACGCCACCGACGCATCGCCGGAAGCGACGGCGCTGCGCGAGGCGCAGGAAGAAATCGGGCTTGCGCCGGACCGGATCGAACTGATCGGCCGCCTGCCCGACTACTACATCACTGCCACCGGTTTCCGCGTGACGCCGGTGGTCGGGCTGCTGAGCCGGCCGTTGAGCCTGAAACTGGATGAATTCGAGGTGGCGGAAGCCTTCGAGACGCCGCTGTCCTTCCTGCTCGATCCGGCCAACCGCCGCCGCGGCAGCATCCACCACGAGGGCGTGACGCGGGAATACTGGGCCATGCCCTGGCAGGGCTACAACATATGGGGCGCGACGGCCGGAATGATCGTCAGCTTCGCCGAACATCTGCTCGGAGATGAGGGGTAGTACCCGGGGCACGGCACCCCGTTCGGGCGGACGCCATCTGCGGTGTGTTATCGTCCGCAGGCTCGCACGGCAACTGACGTTTCTTCATGACCTGGCTGTCCCTCTTAGTCGCACTGCTGATCGAGCAGTTCAAACCTCTTTCGTATGAACGCGTGGTGGCCGGACCGCTCGCGCGCTACGCCTACTGGTTCGAGCAGCGCCTCAATGCCGGCGAAGCGCGGCACGGCGTCGTCGCGTGGGTACTGGCCGTCGGACTGCCGGTCGCCGCGGTCTGGGCCGTGTACCTGCTGCTGATCTGGATACACCCGCTTCTGGGCTGGCTGCTGAACGTGCTGGTGCTCTATGCGACCATGGGCTTTCGCCAGTTCAGCCATCACTTCGAGGCGATTGCCGAGGCATTGCGCGCTGACGAGCCCGATACCGCCCGACGCGAACTCGGCAACTGGCTGTCGCGCAACACCGATCGCCTGAAGCGCGAGGAGATCGCGAGGCTGGCCATCGAGCAAGGCATTCTGGCGGCCCATCGCCACGTGTTCGCGCCGCTGGCGCTGTTTGCGCTGCTGCCCGGACCGACCGGCCCCTTGCTCTACCGTCTGACCGAACGCCTGTCCTGGGCCTGGGCGCGCCGGGAGAATATAGAATTCGGTGCATTCGCCAGGTTTGCGCGCAACATGTACGAGTGGCTGGACTGGATTCCGGTGCGCATGACTGCAGCCACCTTTGCCATCGTCGGTGATTTCGAGGATGCCGTGCATTGCTGGCGCACCCAGGCGGCAAAGTGGCCGGAACAGGCTGCGGGCATCCTGCTTGCAAGCGGCGCGGGCGCGCTCGGGGTGAAACTCGGCGCGCCACTGTTCGAACTGGGTGAAGTCGCCGACCGACCCGACCTCGGCATGGGAGACAGCGCCGACGTTGATCTCATGCAAAGCGCGATCGGACTGGTCTGGCGCACACTTGTCTTTTGTCTTCTGTTGCTGGGTCTGCTCACGCTGGCCGGCTATATCGGAAACTGATTTTTACGGGAGGTGGTTGTAATGGCTGAGAAGAGAGAAGTTGTGATCGTGGGTGC
Organism: Methyloversatilis sp.; assembly: GCA_036567405.1. GTDB lineage: Bacteria > Pseudomonadota > Gammaproteobacteria > Burkholderiales > Rhodocyclaceae > Methyloversatilis. The sequence goes on from DATCUL010000264.1 coordinate 3,089, forward strand.
AGCGCGTACGCCGATCGGTGGTTACGGCGGTTCGCTGAAGGATTTCACGGCCTGTGATCTGGGTGCGCACGTAGTGAAGGCTGCATTCGCACGCGCAGGTGTCGATGCCAAGGAAGCGCAGCACCTGGTGTTCGGCAACGTGATCCACACCGAAGCACGCGACATGTACGTGTCGCGCGTGGTGGCACTGAACGCGGGCATGTCCAGGGAATCCTGCGCGATGGGCGTCAATCGCCTGTGCGGTTCGGGTTTCCAGGCCATCGTGTCGGCCGCCAATGCGATCCAGCTCGGCGACGCGGACTGCGCAGTCGGTGGCGGCGTCGAAACCATGAGCCGCGGCGGCTACCTGATGCCGGCAGCCCGCTGGGGTGCCCGCATGAACGACACCAAGCTGATCGACATGATGGTCGGTGCGCTGACGGATCCGTTCGAAACCACGCACATGGGCATTACCGCCGAAAACATCGCCAGCCAGTACGGCATCAGCCGCGAAGACCAGGATGCGTTTGCCGTTGAATCGCACCGTCGCGCCGCTGCAGCCGTCGATGCCGGCCACTTCAAGTCGCAGATCGCGCCGCTCGAAGTGCAGACCAAGAAGGGCACGACGGTCATCGACACCGACGAGCACTTCCGCCGTGATGCCACGCTCGAAGGCATGGCCAAGCTGCGCCCGGTGTTCAAGAAGGACGGCTCGGTCACCGCCGGCAACGCGTCCGGCATCAACGATGGCGCTGGCGCCATCGTCATGATGGAGGCCGGTGCCGCCGCACGTGCCGGTGCCAAGCCGCTGGCCCGCCTGGTGTCCTATGCGGTGGCCGGTGTCGATCCGAGCATCATGGGTACCGGTCCGATCCCGGCCGTCAGGCTCGCACTGCAGCGCGCCGGCCTGAAGGCGGACGATCTGGACATCATCGAGTCGAACGAAGCCTTTGCCGTGCAGGCGCTGTGCGTCAGCCGCGAACTGGGCCTGAACCCGGCCAAGGTGAACGTGAATGGCGGTGCGGTCGGCCTGGGTCATCCGGTCGGTGCGACCGGTGCCATCCTGACCGTCAAGTGCCTGTACGAGCTGCAGCGCACCGGCGGCCGCTATGGCCTGATCACCATGTGTATCGGTGGTGGCCAGGGCATCGCGGGGATCATCGAGCGCATCTGATCCTCAGACTTCTCCGCTGACGAAACGCCCCGCCTTGTGCGGGGCGTTTTCGTTTACGGCGGCTGCACCAGATGAATCCGGTTATTGCACCCCGATGGTGCGCAAAACCCTGCAAACCTCAAGGTTTCCCGAGCCAGCGCGGGTTTCCTGCATGGCACATTTTTCGCTGAAGGAGAGTTACAGCGCCAAACAATCACTCGAGACAACGCAATCATGGTCAACACGTCCTCGATCTACGACGAAATGAACGGCGCCGACGGTTCGGTGCGCGGTCATTACGCCGGCTACAAGAAGTGGCTGGCAGAAACCCCGCCGGAACGTATCGCCCAGAAGCGCGCCGAGGCGGACCTGGTGTTCCACCGGGTCGGCATCACCTTCGCGGTCTATGGCGAGGAAGCGGGCAAGGAACGCCTGATTCCGTTCGACGTCGTGCCGCGCATCATTCCAGCGCAGGAATGGAAGCAGCTCGCCGCCGGCCTGCGCCAGCGCGTGAAGGCGCTCAACATGTTCCTGCACGACGTCTATCACGACCACGAGATCATCAAGGCAGGCAAGGTGCCGGCCGAGCAGATCCTGTCGAACAGCCAGTACCGGCCGGAAATGCAGGGTGTGGACGTACCGGGCGGCATCTACGCGCACATTGCCGGCGTCGATGTGGTGCGAGCCGGGGCTGGCGAGTTCTACGTGCTGGAGGACAACCTGCGCGTGCCCTCGGGCGTGTCCTACATGCTGGAAGACCGCCGCATGATGATGCGGCTGTTCCCCGAGCTGTTCTCGCGCTATCGCGTCGCGCCGGTCGAACACTATCCGGACATGCTGCTGGCCAACCTGCGGGCGGTCGCGCCGATCGGTGTCACCGATCCGACAGTGGCGGTACTGACGCCGGGCGCCTACAACTCGGCCTATTTCGAACACGCCTTCCTGGCCCAGCAGATGGGCGTCGAACTGGTAGAGGGACAGGACCTGTTCGTGCGCGACGAGCAGCTGTTCATGCGCACCACGCAGGGGCCGCGCCGGGTCGATGTGATCTACCGGCGGATCGATGACGACTTCCTCGATCCGCTCGCCTTCCGCCCGGATTCGATGCTGGGTGTGCCCGGTCTGCTGCAGGTCTATCGGGCCGGCCGGGTCACGCTGGCCAACGCCATCGGTACCGGCGTGGCGGACGACAAGTCGATCTACCCCTACGTGCCGGACATGATCCGCTTCTACCTGGGCGAGGAACCGCTGCTGAACAACGTGCCGACCTTCATGTGCCGCAAGAAGGAGGATCTGGCCTATGTGCTGGCCCATCTCGACGAACTGGTGGTCAAGGAGACGCACGGTGCCGGCGGCTACGGCATGCTGATCGGTCCGCGAGCTTCGAAGGAAGAGATCGAGCGCTTCCGCCAGCTCATCCTGGAGTCGCCCGAGCGTTACATCGCACAGCCGACGCTCGCGCTGTCGGCCTGCCCGACCTTCGTCGACGCCGGCATCGCGCCGCGTCACATCGACCTTCGCCCCTTCGTGCTGTCGGGCAAGGACATCAATATGGTGCCCGGCGGCCTGACGCGCGTCGCGCTGCGCGAGGGTTCCCTCGTGGTGAATTCGTCGCAGGGCGGCGGCACCAAGGACACCTGGGTTCTGGAGGTCTGACCATGCTGAGTAGAACCGCAGACCACCTGTACTGGATGGCGCGCTACATCGAACGCGCCGAAAACGTCGCCCGCATGCTGGACGTCAATTACCGCATGTCCATGGTGCCGCAGGCCGATGGCGGCGTCGATGCGGGCTGGGGTGCCACGCTGTCCATCACCGGACTCGAGGACACCTTCCGGGCCAAGCATCCGGCGGCCACGATGGAAGCCGTGCTCGAATTCATGGTGTTTGACGCCACGAATCCGTCGTCCATCCTGAGCTGCCTGCGCATGGCACGCGAGAATGCGCACGCGGTGCGCGGCACCATCACCTCGGAAATGTGGGAAACCACCAACGACACCTGGCTGAAGATGCGCGACTACCCGCGCTGGAAGCTGGCCGGCAGCGAGATCGGGGAATTCTTCGAGTGGGTGAAGTTCCGTTCCCACCTGTCGCGCGGCGTCACGCTGGGCACCATGCTGCGCGACGAAGCCTTCCACTTCATCCGGCTGGGTACCTTCCTGGAACGCGCCGATGCCACGGCGCGCTTCATCGACGTCAAGTACCACATGCTGGTCGATGGCGCGGCGCCGCCTGACGAAGCCGCCGACTATTACCAGTGGAGCGCACTGCTGCGCTCGGTGTCCGCCTTCGAGGTGTATCGCAAGGTCTATCGTGACCTGATCACGCCGGTGAAGGTCGCCGAACTGCTGATCCTGAACGACCAGATGCCGCGTTCGCTGCGTACCAGCATGGGCGAGGTGCATGAGAACCTGCTCGCGGTGTCGAACTACCGGTCGACAGAAACCGAACGCCGTGCCGGGGAACTGGAAGCCAACCTCCGCTTCGGCCGCATCGAGGACGTGTTCGCGCGCGGGCTGCACGAATACCTGACCCAGTTCATCGTGCGCGCCAACGATCTGGGCAACCGCATTTCGGACGACTTCCTGGTCCCGATGTCATCCAGCTGAGGAGATCGCCATGCTGCTCGATATCCATCACGAAACCACGCTGCGCTACGCCAGCCCGGTCAATTACAGCATCCAGCAGCTGCGGCTGACGCCGCGCGAGGATTCGACGCAACGCGCGCTCGCCTGGCGTGTGCAGGCGCCGGGCAGCGTCCGGCGCGCCATCGACGCGCATGGCAACGTCGGGCATCTGCTGACGCTCGACCGTCCGCATCGCGAGGTGTCCATCGTCGTCAGCGGCACGGTGCGCATGACCGATGACGTGGCGTGGATGCCGCGCGATGCCGGCACGCTGTCGCCGCTGTCCTATTTGGCCACCAGCCACCTGACCGAAGCGGGCGAGCAGGCGCGTGCGATGGCGGCCAGCCATCTGCGTGCCCGGCGCGATACCGTCGGCGAACTGCTGGACCTGAGTGGCGCCGTCTGCGGTGCGGTCCGTCATCAGCCCGAGTGCCTGCCGCCGGCCGGCGCGTCCAGCGCGCTGGAAGCCGGGCGCGGGTGCAGCGCCGACATCGCGCATGCCTTCATCGCCTGCTGTCGTGCCGCCGGTCTGCCGGCGCGCTACGTCAGCGGCTATCTGGTCGATGCCGCCGGCGAATGGGCGGCACCGCACGCCTGGGTCGATGTCTGGCTGGCCAGCGGTCCGGCCGCGGGTGGCGAAGCCGGCTGGGTCAGCGTCGATGTGCTGGAACGGGCACTGGCCGGTAACGGCTACTGCCGGCTCGCGGTGGGACGCGATCACATGGACGCCTGCCCGGTGCGCCTGGCCGGCGCCGGCGAATCGGCGGCCTCCACCATCACGCGGGTGTCGATCCGCACCCACTGATCTGCTCGCGCAGTCACCGCGCCCGCATTGCCCCTGATCACGGGGGCGGCGCGCGCGTGCTGCGTTAGCATTCCCTTCCTGTCCTCAAGCCGGAACTTCCGCCATGACTTACTGCGTGGGCATGCTGCTCGATGCCGGGCTGGTCTGCCTGTCCGATTCGCGCACCAACGCCGGTGTCGATCACATCAACACCTTCCGCAAGATGAACGTTTTCGAGCGCGCCGGCGAGCGTGTGCTGGTGCTGATGACGGCCGGCAATCTCGCGCTGACGCAGACGCTGGTCAGCCTGCTGCGCGAGCGCCTGGCCGCCGAAGGCCCCAACCTCCATACCGTGCCGAACATGTTCGAGGCGGCACGCCATGTCAGCGACTGCCTGCGCGAGGTGCACGCGCGCGATGCCGAGGCGCTGAAGGAGTTCGGCATCGAGTTCAATGCTTCGCTGATCCTGGGGGGGCAGATACTGGGTGAGGAGCCGCGGCTGTTCCAGATCTACGCCGCCGGCAACTTCATCGAGGCGACGCGCGACACGCCGTATTTCCAGATCGGCGAAGCCAAGTACGGCAAAC
>DATCUL010000265.1:0-2086 GCA_036567405.1 Methyloversatilis sp.
CGGGCGGGATCGGGGCGTGACACGGGAATCAATTGGCTCACCTCAACCTTCGGGACGGAAACAGCGAGTTCTCGGCGGGAGCAGCATCCGCCGGAACCTACCTTGCGACAACCGGCAAGGCAATATCCGGCGGCAACCGCGCGCGGGAGGGCCGCATCGTCCGTTCGGCCGGCGCCCGCCACGGCGCCCCGAAATGGAAACGGGATCGGCATCGCAGCAAATCCGGAACACCCGGAATCTCGCAGTCAGCACGGCATTATCAGTTGCGCCCGGGACGAATTGGCCTTGTAATGCCGTCCCGCACGAACCCACTTGAAGCGACCCGAGGAATCAGCCTTGAAACTTACTCTGTCGTCAGCCCTGCTTCTCGCCGCAATGGCTCAGGCGTGGGGCGCCGAGCCAACGTCCTCCCCCGCGCAGCCGGATTCACCGACCGCGTCGGCCTTTGCCAAGTCAATACTGATAGGCATGCAGCTGTCCGTACACAAGGGATTTCAGCAGGGTCAGACACCGGCGGCCGTCGACGCCTGCGTGCAGACACTCGATGGATCCAGTTTCGATGGCGCCTTCCAGTCCTACCTGTCTAAAAACCTGACTGCCGACGAACTTCGGGATGCCGATGCGTTCTTCGCCAGCGCCGCGGGTGCCAAACTCGCGCAGCACGGCCAGTTGCAGGTCTATCTGGACGCTGGCGAAAAAGCGCCCGAGCCCTTGCCGACCTTTTCCGACGCCGACAACCGCGCGATCGACACCTTCAATCACACGGCCTCAGGCGAGAAACTGTTTGCCAGCAACCTGCTGGGCAACCCGGCGGCACAGGAGCTCATCCGCAGCCGCATCACTGAACTGCTGAATGGCTGCAACCCCAAACCCTGACAGTCCGCTGCCGCCCCGGCGAAAAATGTCAGGGGCGGTCTGTCTGACGGGCAGAACACGCACCATCTCACCTCATTCAGCAGCATGCCACTCGATGTAAACGCGTGAAGGCCCGTCCATGGAGGGGCCTTCATCGTCGGCCGGCACATGCCGGCCGGCGCGTCACACCATGCGGCCAGCCGCGATCAGGTCCTGCGACGTGCGGCCCAGCCGATCACGCCCAGACCGAGCAACAGCATGGCATAGACGGACGGCTCCGGAACCGCCGCGACCGGACGGAAAAGCCATACGCCCAAGCCAGGCGCCTTGTCGTCCTTGAACGAGGTCAGTTCCGTTCTCGCAACGTCCTCCTCACTCGCCAGAGCAGCATCAAGGATGTACGGCAGTACAGCTTCCGAATTCGCGGTTAACGACGACGACAGACCCCATATGTACGTGACGTCCGGATCACTGTAGGTCGGATTGAAGTGATAGGACGTCTTCCACAACGACGCCCAGGCACTGCCGGCTTCCTTCACCGCCACCACGCCACCCGGATGCGCACCGTCGGTCAGCACATGAAACAGGTCACCGACAGCCGACGCCGACGCCCAGGTCCACCCGGTCAAATCCCATCCGCCCAGAGAACTGCCGGATGCACAGACACCACCGGGACAGACTGCCTGCACTTCATCCCAAGAAACGTCATGGAACAGATTGACCTGCGCCCACTCCGCCCCGCCCACCGTCACCGTATCGGTGATCGCGGTCGTGGTGACCGACCAGGCCGGCGACATGAAGAGCGACAACAGCAACGCAGCAACCGGAACCAGGGGTTTGGAGTGTTTCATTGCATGTGCTCCCAAAAATACGAAAAATGAAGAATGCTGCAGGTCACACACCGCCTCGAGTCATACCGATGGCTTCGGTTCGAGATCGAAATGCGGTACGCCGGCGATCAGGCCTGACAGCGTAAGCACCTATTGCGCCAGGCATGTTCTTTTATTTAACTTCAATGACCTAGATTGACCCTGGCAATACCCGGGCCATGAAGTGTAAGTTTTCTCGACGTGAACGCGCGTCCTGCCCGATTAGTCTCAATCTCGCTTCCAGCGGGCGGGCAAGCTGTCATCAGGCCAGGCCGAGCCGCACCCGATGCTGCCACGGGATGATCGAAGCAGTCTGAAACTGCAGGTACCGCAGGGCAAGAAATCTCTCAGAAACAGATCGG
>DATCUL010000266.1:0-4877 GCA_036567405.1 Methyloversatilis sp.
CGCCTCGCCCTCGGACGCCGACGGCGAGGCGAAGCCCGAGAAGCCGCGCGCACCGCGCCGCAGTCGGGCCCGCAAGCAGGCGGCGTCCGCCGGCGAATAGCAATCCGGCAGTCCGCGCCACGGACCCGGCCGGCGTCAGCCGTTCGGCGGCGCCGACGGCGGAGCGCCATCGTTGTCGGGCGCGCTCTTCGGCGGCCAGAAGAAGTCGCGCGGCCGCGTCAGGAAGCGCTCCGCCAGCTTGACCGACAGTCCGCTCGTGTCCTCGTGCCGGATGCCGCGCGAGCGCAGCGCCACCTTCATCGCGAGACTGAAACTCACCATCAGGTTGGTCAGACCGACCAGCATGACACCCAGTGCGCAGATGGCGATGTCCTGCCAGGGCACCCGGAAATCCAGCGATTCCAGACCATAGGCAAGATTGGCCGATGCGAACGCGACGTGGCGTATGTCCAGCGGCATGCCCAGCATCTTGCCGACGATGGGCGTGCAGCCGAGCATGCAGCCGAACAGGAAGTTGCCGGCAAGCGCGCCCAGATTGTGTTCGACATAGTCGGCCAGCCGCCCGAGCCGCGACTCGCCCAGCCACCGGCGCAGCCATTTGACGCGGCGCAGCCGCTCCGGCACACGGTGGTACAGCGACTGGTTGTCGTAGTAGCCGGAAATCAGGCCGCTCAGAAACAGGAACACGCCGGCGATCGCCGCGTGCACCAGCGCCAGGCTCTGCCAGGGATGGAGTTCGTGCAGCAGGTGTTCACCCTTGGCCTGGCTCACGGGATGCCAGTCCAGGAACTGTCCGGTCGTCATCGCGATCGCCAGCGCGGTCAGGAAGCCGATCGACACATTGCCGGCGATCGATATCCACTGCGTCCGGCTGACCTGTGCCGCCAGATCGACCAGCACGCCCAGCCGGGCGTCGCGGCTCTGCTTGCCATCGAGCGAGGCGGCCAGCGTGGCGGCCGTCATCGCCGGCTGCTTGGTGGCGATGGTCAGGTGCAGCAGATGCACGATCACGAAACCCAGACCGTAGTTCAGGCTGTAGGCGACCGCCTCCCACACCGGCGGCAGATGCAGCTTGGCGGTCAGTATCTTGATCATCGCCATGGCACCGATGATCAGGCCGGCACCGGCGGCGGCGCGGAACATCGCGAAGAATTCACCGCGCGTGCCGGTGACATAGTGCTCGCCCGACTTGCTTGCCTGTTCGGTCACGCGGCGGGCCAGCAGCTGCGTGGTACCGGCGAACAGGTCGCGCAGGCTGTGCCGGCGGTTTTCCTGCTGCACCAGCTGCACGAAGAAGGCAGTGGCGCGCCGGCGCAGCGTGGCCGCGTCATCAGCGGCATCGGGCAGCGCCAGCGTGCGCAGCAGGCGCAGGCGTTCGGCGATCTGCTCGATGCGGGCGAGCACGAACACCAGATTCACGCCCACGCCGGCCTCACGCGAACGCCGCCGGATGGCATCGACATAACGGTCGCACTGACCGAGCAGCACTTCCAGGTGCCCGTCGTGCGCATCCGGCGCATCGGTCGCGGCGTGACGCGCGATCAGCGCACCCACCTCGTCGCTCTGCGCCAGAAAGGGCGATTCGTGCCGTGCCAGCGCCGGCAGGTAACGCAGCAGCGCAGGCTCCATGCCGAGCGCAGCCAGCCGGTGCGAGGCCATGCGCATCGCTTCGAACAATTCGTGACGGAGCTGCTGCCGCGCCGGCGCAAAGCCTTCGCCATCGACGTCGAGCAGTTCGAGCAGCGCCTGCCAGTCTTCCTCCGGGATCGCGGCCAGCCACTCGCCGTCGCCGGTATCGTCGAACGCCTGACTGAACAGGTCGCGCAGGAAATCCGGGTCGATCGCCGGCGGCAGCAGGCGGCCGAACAGACGGCTCGCCAGCCCGGTGAAGAAGCCCTGATTCGCCAGCACGCCGGATTCGGAGTACAGGGTCCGGTGCATGCGCGAGGTCAGCAATGCATTCAGGTAGGCGGACAGCGCCGCCGCCAGGTCCGATCGGCTGGCCAGCAGACGCAGCAGTGCGCGCAGGCGCGACTCGGCGGCCACCACGCCCTCGCGCCCGTGCGGGCGGATCAGTGCGACCAGCCGCGTGATGCGGTCGCCGGATACGTCGCCCGGATGGCGCGCCACCTCTTCGAGCAGTACCAGCAACTCGGCGGCGCGTGAAGTACTGGATGAATTCGTCATCTGACCATGCTGGAACATGAACGGGGCCTCGTCTGTAGGACCCGGCGCCACCCTGGCCGATCAGGCCGGCTGCGACACGGCCGGTGAGGCCGGCGATGCCAGACGGCCATCGACCAGTTCGATGCGCCGGTCGCAGCGTGCCGCCAGCCGGGGATCGTGCGTCACGATCAGGCAGGCGCTGCCGCGTTCTCGGTTGAATTCGCGCAGCAGCGCGAAAATATCGTCGGCGGTATGAGTATCCAGGTTGCCGGTCGGTTCATCGGCCAGTATCAGACGCGGCGAGCGCGACAGCGCGCGCGCGATCGCCACCCGCTGCTGCTGGCCGCCGGACATCTGGTTCGCCTTCTTGTATTCGTGCCCCTTGAGCCCGACCCGCAGCAGCAGGTCGAGCGCGATCGCCTCGGCTTCCGCGGTCGCAACGCCCTGTTCGATGATGGACGGCATCATCACATTCTCCAGCGCGGTGAAGGCCGGCAGCAGATGATGGAACTGGAATACGAAACCGATATGACGGCCACGCAACACGGTCAGCGCCTGTTCGCTCAGGCCGGTGGTCGACTGACCGGCGACCATCAGCTCACCCGCGGTTGCCGGTTCCAGCAGGCCGATCAGGTTCAGCAGCGTGCTCTTGCCGGAACCGCTCGGCCCGATCAGCGCACAGAATTCACCTTCCGCCAGTTCGAGGTCGATGCCGTGCAGCACTTCGGTTTCCACCGCCGTACCGACACCATAGGATTTGCGCAGACCGCGCATCGCGATGATGGCCGGATTCATGACCGAATCGCCTGCACCGGGTCCATCTTGGCTGCGCGACGCGCCGGAATCAGTGCCGCCATGATGCCGACCAGCAGCGCGATGCCGGCAGCGGACAGCGCGATGCCGGTGTCCAGCTGCGGCTGGAACAGCGGTGCACCGTCACCGGTGCGATAGACGCTGGAGAAGAACTGCAGCAGCCCCCAGGCCAGACCCACGCCGGACAGCGCGCCGACGAAGCCGACCAGCGCACCCTGCAGCAGGAAGACACCCATGATGCGGTTGGAACTGGTGCCCATCGCACGCAGGATGCCGATCTCCTTCTGCTTCTGCACCACGCTGACCACCAGCACGCTGGAGATGCCCAGCGCGACGATGATGATGACGAAGCTGCGGATCAGGTTGTTCGACACCGTCTGGTTGCGCAGCGCCGCCAGCAGCTGCGAGTTGGTCGTCATCCAGCTCTCGACCGTGAGGCCGCTGCCCGCCTGCAGCCGCTCTGCCACGTCCTGCGCATCGAAGATGTCGGCCACCGTGATGTCGATGTTGGACACGCCGCCCGGCAGGTCGAGCAGCGACTGCGCCAGCTTCATCGTCGTGAACACCCAGCGCCGGTTCAGATCCTTGTTGCCGATGTCGAACAGGCCGGCCACCTGCAGCAGCTCGTCGCGTCCGCCGGCAGCGCGCAGGAATACCTTGTCGCCCACCGTGACGCCGAGATCCTTCGCCAGTTCGGTGCCGATGATGGCGTTGGTGCCCTCGACCTGGAATTTGCCGCGCGTCATGTAGGTGTCCATCTTGACCACGCGCCGGTAGCGGTCGGGATCCATGCCGACCAGCGCCACCGACTTGCTGGCACGCCCGCGCAGCGCGAACGCCGGGCCGCTGACCACCGGCGATACGGCCACCACGCGTGGCTGCGCCTCGGCCAGCGTAACCAGCGCCTCCCACTGATCGATCGAGCGCAGCCGCTGCGCACGCGGTTCAACCACCGCGGTGCTGGCCGGATTCGCACTCGCGCGCAGATTGACCTCTTCCAGCGGCCGCATGACCACGTGCGCCTGACTGCCCAGCACGCGGTCGATGATGGTCGCCTGCAGCTGCGAGATCAGCTGCGACAGGAACACGATGACCGCGACGCCGCCGGTCACGCCGAGCAGGATGAGCGCCGTCTGCATGCGACCCTCGCGCAGGAAGCGCAGGGCAACCAGAAATTCGAACGGAAGCCGCGGGCGCGCCACCGTCTATCGCCCCATATTGGGCACGGTGCCCGGCTTGCCGCGCGGCGGCTTGATGCGCACCGCATCGCCATCGAGCGCACCACCGGCCGGCAGGATGGCGACATCACCCTCGGCCACGCCGTCAGTGACTTCGATCAGGCCGATGCCGTGCAGGCCGGTCTTCACCGGCACCTTCACCGCGTGGCCGTCGCGCGCGAGCAGCACCCAGGGCTCGGCGGTCTCGGCGTCGCGCACCGCTTCCAGCGGCAGCGCGAGCGCGGCGTCGCGGCGGCCGATGACAACCTCGACCGACACCGTCATGTCCGGTTTCAGAAAGGTCGGCGGCTCCGGCACGCGCAGCCTGACCTCGACCGTACCGCGCTGCGCATCGACCGCCGGCGAGATGTAATACACGACCGCGTCAAAGGGCTGTCCCGGAAAGGCGTCGGCCACCGCCTGCGCCCCCGCATCGAGCCGCAGGTAACGCAGATTCTTTTCGTCCAGCGTCGCATGGATGCGCGTCTCGCCCGACTGAGCCAACGTCAGCAAGGCCTTGCCGGCCTGTGCCACGTCTCCCGGTTCGACGTCCCGCGCCAGTACCAGCGCATCAACCGGCGCACGCAGCGTCAGCAGTTCGCGCCGCGCCTCGGCCGATGCCAGCGCCGCCTGTGACTGCGCCAGCCGCGCCTGCACGCCCTGCCGTTCGGCACCGCGCGG
>DATCUL010000267.1:0-1638 GCA_036567405.1 Methyloversatilis sp.
GCGCCACGGAGGCGGCCATCGCGATCAGTACCGCGATGCACCGGATGACACCTTTCAACGAATGCGACATGTCTGCCTTGAAGCTGGTGGTCACATGAACCCGATCAAGCAAACGGCCCGCCGGAGGGCGGGCCGCGAGAAAACCACCTTCCGGCGTGCGGGAAAGGCGCACGCCGGAAGGAGACTGCTTAGTTGCCCTGGAACTGCAGCGGCGCGCAGCTGTTGGCGTTGCGCGTGAACTTCGACACATAGAGGTCGGCGAAGCGCACGCCCGAGCCGTTGGTCGCCGAACCGGCTGCGTTGGTCAGGCCGGCGTAGTACTGCGGCAGCGACGCAAAGGCTTCGGGCGTCGACACCTGGGTACCGGTGTTTTCGAAGTTGCCGGTGAATTTCGGCGAACCCGCACGCTTCACGAATTCGTCGGCGAACGACTTTTCCAGACCGGCGATTGCCGGAACGGTCTGGCCGAACTCGTTGGTCACAGCCACATTGCGCGACTGGATCGACAGTTCGACCACGAAGTCATACTTGCCGGCCAGCAGGTTGGCCTTCGACGGGGCGATACCGGTGGCACCGGCCGACGACGACAGGACCTTGGTGGTCGAGTCGTAGGTGTAGGTGCCGGCGCCGTCCAGGTGACGGAAGCTGAAGCCGTTCGCGGCGGCGCTGGTGTAGGAATCCAGCGACAGTACGCCGATCGCCTTGCGTGCGTTGCCGCCGAAGGTTGCCTTGAACACGCGCGGAGCCTGATCTTCAGAATCCCACGAGGTGAAGGTGTAGTCGGTGCCTGCGTTCGCGGCCTTCATGCAGTTGCGAACGTCGCCCGATCCCGAGTTTTCGATCACGGTGTAGCCGGCCGACACGTCGATGATGTACGGATCGGCTGCGGTGCCCGAACCCGCCGCCTTCCAGCCTGCGCTGGAGCTCATGCGAGCCGGAGCGACGGCGCCGCCTTCCTGCACCGAGCACGGGAAATTGCCGAAGAAGGAGTTGTAACCCGCTTGCGTGCCCGAGCCTTCGACACGACGGCAGACGGCGACATCGCCCGACAGCGACGGATCGACCTGGTCCCAGGTGGTGATCTGGCCGTTCAGCATCGCACCGTAGGTGGAGCGCGACAGGTAGGTCGACGCCGGCACATTGTTGGTGGCGATCAGACCGAACATGACCTGATTGACCGGGACGGCAGTCAGACGGGTGACTTCGTCAGCCGACAGGGCTGCAGTGTCATTCTCGGTGTTGTACGGCTCCTGGAACATCGCCGGCTCGACGTCGGACACGCCGAAATCGGGGATCAGGCCTGCATTGGCGGAGTCGGCAGCCGAACCGTAGCCAACCGCACCCGGATCGAGCGAGGCAGTCACGGCGCAGACGAACGGGCTGGCCTTGGTGCCGGCGCCCGACGTGCAGCTGTTCACGTTGATGGTGGCGACGCGCTGAGCACGGGCAACCGGGCCGACGCCGAAGGCGGAACCGCCGGCCGAGCGCTTGATGAACAGCACCTTGGTGCCGTTGGTGATGCCCGGAATGCCATTGGCCGAACCCGCGAACGCCTTGTAGTTCGAGGCGCTGTAGTGGGTGACGCCGGTCATCATGCCTTCTGCGATGTCGGCCAGGAAGTTGTCGGGTGCCGACGCA
>DATCUL010000268.1:0-9068 GCA_036567405.1 Methyloversatilis sp.
GGATCGACAGCCGCGACTCCTCGGAGCCGAAACGCGGCTGCACGAACACGCCGGCGCTGTAGCCCAGCGCGTCCTGCAGCGTCGATACACGGGCGTCGCGGAAGGTCTCGGAATCGATGACGTTGGCACCGCCAGGCGTCAGCGACATGATGGCGCGCGCACCTTCAATGTCCGGCAGAGTGCTCGAATGGATGCGCGGTGCATCGACGTGCTGCACCGGCAGCTGGGTGCCCGGGTCGGCACGGACGCCCGCGGCGAGCGCGATGGACGACAGGGCGCAGGCGCGCACCATCGCCGGGAACGGCTTGTTCATGTACGGTCTTTCCGAAAACGGGCAGCGCACGCCGATGGCGGCGCGATCAGGCAGCGACGGCCACAGGGCCGCCGTCATGCCGACAGGTCAGGTCCGGATTCAGGCGCGCGCCGGTGGCGCGCGTGGAGATGCCGCCAGCGGCGACAGGGAGGGCAGTGCGGAAACCAGTCGCTCGGGCGGCGCTTCCGCCTCCGCGTGCCAGCCGAAGACTGCATGGGACGGCAGCGCCGGCAAGGCGACGGCCGCCTGCGCCATGCACCACGGGCAATGTCCGGCCGATGCGCCGGTCGTGTCCTTGCCGTCAGTGCCGGCAGGCACCTGTATGCCGTAGGCGGTACAGACCTGTGCCATGCCCGAAGGGTCGGCCGACTGCTGCCAGCGCATCAGCGTCGGCAGCAGTGCCTGCGCGCAGATCGCAAACAGCGCGACCAGCAGGGCGAGGCGGAATCGGGATCGGGTGGCGAACATGGGCGCGGATGGTAGCCGCCACGTCGCCGGTATGCAAGACGGCGGGCTGCCGGAAGCCCGCTTGCTTTACCATAGCGGGTCCGGCGCCCAGGCGCCCCGGTTCGGTGCCAGCCAGAAAGTTCCGTTACTGATGATCCGAAAGTTGCTGCGCAGGATATTCCGTCGCCCCGAAGACAAGACCCGACCGCACGTCGCTCACGGCGGCCCGGTCCATATTCCGCTCGCCCAGCACGGCATTTCGCGCGATGCGCTGCTGCCGGCTGCACGCCGGGTGTGCGAAGGGTTGCAGGCCGAGGGCTACCAGGCCTATGTCGTGGGCGGCGCCGTGCGCGACCTGATCGCCGGCATCACGCCCAAGGATTTCGATGTCGCGACCAGCGCCACGCCCGAACAGGTGACGGCGGTGTTCCGCCGCGCCCGCATGATCGGCCGGCGCTTCAAGATCGTGCACGTGATGTTCGGCCGAGACACCATCGAGGTCACCACCTTCCGCGGCGACTCGGAAGCGGTCACCGACGAGCACGGCCGCATCCTGCACGACAACGTGTTCGGCACGATCGAACAGGACGCCGAGCGACGCGACTTCACGGTCAACGCGCTGTACTACGACCCGGCGACCGAAACCGTCATCGATTTCCATCACGGCGTCGCCGACCTGAAGCAGAAGACGCTGCGCATGATAGGCGACGCGCCCCGCCGCTATCGTGAAGATCCGGTGCGCATGCTGCGCGCCGTGCGTCTGGCCGCCAAGCTCGGCCTGGTGATCGACCCGGACGCGCGCGAGCCGATCCGCTCGATGGCCAGCCTGCTGGAAAACGTGCCGCCGGCACGCCTGTTCGATG
This sequence comes from Methyloversatilis sp., assembly GCA_036567405.1. Lineage (GTDB taxonomy): Bacteria > Pseudomonadota > Gammaproteobacteria > Burkholderiales > Rhodocyclaceae > Methyloversatilis. The sequence goes on from DATCUL010000268.1 coordinate 1,624, forward strand.
AAATGCTCAAGCTGCTGACCAGCGGCCACGCGGTGCGCTGCGTGCGCCAGCTGCGCGAGGACGGCCTGCATCACGGCCTGCTGCCGCTGCTCGACGTCATCCTGGAACAGCCGATGGGCGAGCGCTTCGTCATGCTGTCGCTGGAACGCACCGACGAGCGGGTGCGCGAAGGCAAGTCGATCTCGCCCGGCTTCCTGTTCGCCACGCTGCTCTGGCACGAGGTGCTGGCCGACTGGGAGAAGCGCCGCGCGGCGGGCGAACCGTCGATCCCGGCGATGTTCGAGGCGATGACCGTCGTGCTCGACCAGCAGGCGGAAAAGCTGGCGATCACGCGCCGCATCGCCACCGACATCAAGGACATCTGGTCGCTGCAGCCGCGCTTCGAGGCGCGCGCCGGCAAGCGTCCCTACCGCCTGCTCGAACTGCCGCGCTTCCGCGCCGCCTACGACTTCCTGCTGCTGCGCGCCGGTTCCGGCGAGGTTCCGCAGGAGCTGGCCGACTGGTGGACCGATTTCGCCGCGGCCGACGGCCCGGCGCGCGAGGCGATGCTGCGGCCCGAGGAAGCACCGAAGAAGCGGCGGCGCGTGCGGCGCAAACCTTCCGACACCGGGCCGGTCTCGTCTGAATGATGTTTCCGCAGCTCCCCGTCTGGATGCAGGCCGGCGGCTTGCTGGTCGCATCGAACGTGTTCATGACCTTCGCCTGGTACGCACACCTGCGCGACCTGAATCACCGCCCTTGGTGGTACGCCGCGCTGTTCTCGTGGGGCATCGCGCTGTTCGAATACCTGCTGCAGGTGCCGGCCAACCGCATCGGCCACACACAGCTGTCACTCGGACAGCTGAAGATCATGCAGGAAGTGATCACGCTGACGGTGTTCGTGCCGTTCGCGCTGTTCTACATGAATGAACCATTCAAGCTTGACTACCTGTGGGCCGCGCTGTGTATGCTGGGCGCGGTTTATTTCATCTTCCGCTGAACCCGCGCTCCGGACCGGACTATCCCAACGATGCTGGACAAAGCCCGCTACATCGTCGTCGAAGGGCCCATCGGCGTAGGCAAGACATCGCTTGCCCGCCGGCTGGCCGATCATCTGCAGGCGCCGACCCTGTTCGAGAAGCCGGAGGAGAACCCCTTCCTGTCGCGCTTCTACCAGAACATGGAGCGCTACGCGCTGCAGACCCAGCTGTTCTTTCTGTTCCAGCGCATGGAGCAGCTGCGCGAAGTCATGCAGGACGACCTGTTTTCCGGACGACTGGTGGCCGACTTCCTGATCGACAAGGACCCGCTGTTCGCGTCGATGAACCTCACGGACGACGAATACGCGCTGTACCGCCAGATATTCACCTCGCTGAAGCTGCAGGCACCGGCACCGGATCTGGTGATCTACCTGCAGGCCGACGCCGACACGCTGGCCGAGCGCGTGCGCCGGCGCGGCATCGACGCGGAACGGCGCATCAGCGAAGGCTATCTGGCGCGCGTGGTCGAACGCTACGCCCGCTTCTTCTATCAGTACGATGCCAGCCCGCTGTTCATCGTCAATGCGGAAGAGCTCAATCCGGTCGACAGCGACGAGGACTTCGCGCTGCTGGTCGAGCGCCTGGGCAACATGCGCTCCTTCCGCGAGTTTTTCGGATACGCCTCATGACCTATGTCCGTGACACCGACCCGGCACGCCGCCCGATCACGCTAAACACGCTGATGCGCATGCGCGCCGCCGGCGAGCCGGTAGCCATGCTGACCTGCTACGACTCGACCTTTGCCGCCGTGTGCGATGCCGCCGGCGCCGACGTGCTGCTGGTCGGCGATTCGCTCGGCAACGTGCTGCAGGGTCACGACACCACACTGCCGGTGACGCTGGACGACATGGCCTACCACACCGCCTGCGTCGCGCGCGGCCTGCGCAATGTCGGCGGCCGCGCCTTCCTGGTCGCGGACCTGCCGTTCGGCAGCTATCAGGAAAGCCGCGAACAGGCACTGCGATCGGCGGTGAAGCTGCTCACGTCCGGCGCGCAGATGGTCAAACTCGAAGGCGGCGCCCACATGGCCGACACGGTGCGCTTCCTGGTCGAACGCGGCGTGCCGGTGTGCGCCCATCTGGGCCTGACGCCGCAATCGGTGCATCAGCTCGGCGGTTACCGGGCCCAGGGCGTGACCGACGACTCGGCCAGCCAGCTGCGCAGCGATGCGGCGCAGCTCGACGATGCCGGGGCCACGATGATGGTGCTCGAAATGGTGCCGGCCAGGCTGGCTGCCGAAGTCACGGCCGCACGCCGTTTCGTCACCATAGGCATCGGTGCCGGAGTCGAGTGCAACGGCCAGGTACTGGTGCTGCACGACGCGCTCGGACTGTTCCCGGGCCGCCGCCCGCGCTTCGTGCGCAACTTCATGCCCGGCGCCAGCGACGTGCAGGACGCACTGACCCGCTACGTATCGGCCGTCAAGGAACGCAGCTTCCCCGGCCCCGAACACTGTTACTGAACCGCCTCGCCGCAGCCATGCAGATCCACCCGACCATCGCCGGCCTGCGCGCCGCGCTCGATCCGCTGCGCGCCAGCGGTGCCCGCATCGCCTTCGTCCCCACCATGGGCAATCTGCACGAAGGCCACGCCTCTCTGATGCGCCAGGCGGGTTCGCTGGCCGACGTCGTCGTCACCAGCGTGTTCGTCAATCGCTTGCAGTTCGGCCCGAACGAGGACTTCGACCGCTACCCGCGCACCATGGACGCCGACTGCGAGCGCATGCGCGAAGCTGGCGTGGCGCACGTGTTCGCGCCGTCCGAGGCCGAGCTCTACCCGCAGCCGCAGACCCTGCGCGTGGTGCCCGACCCGGCACTGGCCGACCTGCTCGAAGGTGCGTTCCGGCCCGGCTTCTTCACCGGCGTGGCCACCGTGGTCGCCAAGCTGTTCAACATCGTGCAGCCGCAGGTCGCGGTGTTCGGCAAAAAGGACTACCAGCAGCTGATGGTGATCCGCCAGCTGGTGCGGCAAATGGCGCTGCCGATAGACATCGTCGGCGGCGAAACCCTGCGCGCCGATGACGGCCTGGCGCTGTCGTCGCGCAACGGCTACCTGTCGGCAACGGAGCGGGCGCGGGCGCTGGAGCTGCATCACGCCCTGGCCGGTGCGCGTGACGCACTGCGGTCCGGCGACCGGGATTTTGCCCGGATCGAGCATGACGCCATGGCTTTTCTTGAGGCCCGTGGCTGGTCTCCGCAATATGTTGCAGTGCGACGACAAGCCGACTTACAATCGCCGGCCGCTCACGAATCCAGTCTGGTGATCCTGGCCGCAGCGCTGCTTGGCAGCACGCGCCTGATCGACAATCTGGAAGTCTAGGGCGCCACGATGCGCGCAAGCCGGTGGCGTTCCAGTAGCGCACTGTCGTGCGTGCCCCGGCACGCGCGTGTTGTCTGAACAGCGCGATCTCGAAGGAGCGCCCATGCAACGCACCATGCTTCAGTCCAAGCTGCACCGCGTCACGACGACGCATTCGGAACTGCATTACGAAGGTTCCTGCGCCATTGACCAGAATCTGCTCGACGCCGCCGACATCCACGAATATCAGGCGATCGACATCTACAACGTGACCAACGGCGAGCGCTTTTCGACCTATGCGATCAGCGCCGAGCGCGGGTCCGGCATCATTTCGGTCAATGGTGCGGCCGCCCGCAAGGCAGCCGAAGGCGATCTGCTGATCATCGCCTGCTATGCGCAATACACCGAACTGGAGCTGGCGCGCTACGAACCCAAGCTGGTCTACGTCGATGGCAAGAACCGCATCGTCAATCAGCGCGGCCACATTCCGGTGCAGATGGCCGGCTGATACCGGCCGCCTGCCGACGACCCGGCCCGGGCCCGCGCAAGCGGGCCTTTCCGTTTCGGGCGATGTGAAACACGATGTGAAACAATGAGGCTCTCCCAGACGCCCGTCCTGCAATGAACCTCCACCTGTTGCGCATCTTCTACACGGTCGGCGAACACGCCAGCTTTTCACGGGCGGCGGAGCACTTGGGCATCAGTCAGCCGGCGGTCTCCAAGGCGCTGCGCGAACTCGAGGACCAGCTCGACGTGGTGCTGATCGAGCGCGGCGCCCGCATGGTGTCGCTGACCGAAGCCGGGCAGGTACTGTTCGAATACGCGGGCGGCATCTTCGCGATGGAACGGGCTGCACTCGAGGCGCTGCAGGCCTATTCCGACCTGGAACGCGGCCGGCTGCGCATCGGCGCCAGCATGACGGTGGCCGCCTACTGGCTGCCCGGCTACGTCGCCGACTTTGCGCAGGCCCACCCCGGCATCTCGCTCAGCCTGACCAGCGCCAACACACAGACCATCGCGGAAAGCCTGCTGGCGTGTGAGGTCGACATTGCACTGGTCGAAGGACCGGTCGAGGACGAGCGCATCGAATCGCGTCCCTGGCGCGAAGAACCGCTGCTCATCGTCGCGCCGCCGGACAACCCGCTGGCGAAGGAAACCGCCGTGTCGGTTGCGCAGTTGTCGCAGGCAACCTGGGTGGTACGCGAACCGGGATCGGGTACGCGCGAAGTGATGAACCGCTGGCTCGACAAGCTGGGCATCCAGCCGGCGCGCCTGATAGAAGCCGGCAGTACCGAGGCCGTGATCCAGACCGTGGCGGCGGGCGGTGGCGTGTCCATGGTGCCGCGCGTCAGCTCGGCCGACCAGATCGCACTCGGCAAGGTGGCGACGCTCACCCTGCCCGGCGTGCAGTTGACGCGCCAGCTCTACCGGTTGCGTCTGCCGCGCCGGCCGTTCAGCCCGGCCGCGCTCGCCTTCGAGGCGATGATCGCCACGGATTGAGGCAGATACAGGATGCAAGATTCAAGGTGCAAGAAAAAAGCAGTACCGGTTTCAACTTGAATCTTGAATCTTGCATCTTGCCCCCTTGAACCTTGCCCCTGCCGTCAGGCCAGCGCCCGGCCGACCACTTCAGCGACGTCGGATGACAGTCCGGGCAGTGCGGCGATGCGTTCCAGCGCGGCGCGCGCATGTGCCTGGCGGCCGGCGTCGAAGCGGCGCCAGCGGTCGAACGCGCGCGCCAGACGGGACGCGACCTGCGGATTCACCGGATCGAGCTCCCGGATCACGCCGGATGCATAGAGATAGCCGGAGCCGTCGGCCGCATGGAAGTACAGCGGGTTGGCGGCGCAGAAGGTGCGCACCAGCGCATACACCTTGTTCGGATTCTTCAGGTCGAAGGCCTCGTGCGCCATCAGCTCGCGCACCCGCGCCATGGTGCCGACGGTCGGCGATGTGGCCTGCACCGTCAGCCATTTGTCGACCACCAGTGCCTCATCCTTCCAGCGCCGGTAGAACTCGGTCAGCGCCACCTCGCGCAGCGGCGTGTCGCTGTGCGCCAGCAGCGACAGCGCGGCGAACTGGTCGGTCATGTTGTCAGCGTCGCGGAACTGCGCCAGCACGCGCAGCTGCAGCGTGCTGTCGTCGAGTTCCATCAGGTAGCCCAGCGCAAGGTTGTGCAGCGCACGCCGGCCCATGTCCCGAGATTCGGCGGCATACGGTCCGGTCACCCGCTGGCTGTCCAGCAGCGCCTCGAACTGCGGGCGCAGCGCGGTGGCCAGCGTGCGGCGGAACAGCCGGCGCACGCGATGGATGGCATCCGGATCGATGACCGCCATCTGGTCTCCGAGCCAGAGTTCCGACGGCAGCGCCAGCGCTTCGGCGGCAAAGGCCGGATCACGGCCGGCACTGGTCAGGATCGCGCCGAAAGCGTCGACGAACAGCGCCGGCACGTCCGCCTCTTCTCCCGCCTGCACGCGCGCGATACCGGCCAGCATCAGCCGCGTGGCCAGTCGCTGACCGGCTTCCCAGCGGTTGAAGTCGTCGCTGTCGTGCGCCATCAGCGTCGCCAGTTCACGGTCGCCGAAATCGAAATCCAGCGTCACCGGCGCCGAGAAATTGCGCAGAAGCGACGGCAGCGGTGGCGTCGTCAGCACGTGAGCGGACAGGTCGAATTCGAAGGTGCGGCTCCTTTCGGTCAGTGACAGCACCTGCGTCGGCAGCAGTTCGCGACCGTCCGGCGCCAGCAGCCCCAGCGCCACCGGAATGTGCAGCGGCTCGCGCTCGACCGCCAGACCTTCCTGCACCAGACGCTTCTCATATGCGGTCACCGGATTGTCCTGGCTCAGCGTCAGGCGGTAGCAACCGCTCGCCGCATCGAAACCGGCCTCGGCGCGCAGCCGCGGCGTGCCGGCCTGTTCGTACCAGCGGCGGAACTGCGTCAGATCGACGCCGCCGGCGTCCTGCATGGCCGACACGAAATCGTCGCAGGTAACCGCCTGTCCGTCATGACGCTCAAAGTACAGCTTCATGCCGCGCTGGAAGGCGTCCTCGCCGAGCAGCGTGTGGATCATGCGCACCACCTCGGCGCCCTTCTCGTAGACAGTGGCGGTATAGAAGTTGTTGATTTCCTCATAGCTGGCCGGACGCACCGGATGCGCCATCGGACCGGCGTCCTCCGGGAACTGCGCCGCACGCAGGCCGCGCACCTCCTGGATGCGCTGCACCGCGCGCGAATACATGTCCGATCCGTATTCCTGGTCGCGGAACACGGTCAGCCCTTCCTTCAGCGACAGCTGGAACCAGTCGCGGCAGGTCACCCGATTGCCGGTCCAGTTGTGGAAGTATTCGTGCGCGACCACGCGGTCGATGTTCATGTAGTCGAGGTCGGTCGCGATGTCCGGTCTCGCCAGTACGTACTTCGTGTTGAAGATGTTCAGACCCTTGTTCTCCATCGCGCCCATGTTGAAGTCGCCGACGGCGACGATCATGTAGCGGTCCAGATCGAGTTCCAGGCCGAAGCGTTCCTCATCCCAACGCATGGACTTCTTCAGCGCGTGCATCGCGAAACCGCACTGGTCCAGCTTGCCCGGCTCGACATAGATCGCCAGTTCGACCTCGCGCCCGGAGCGGGTCGTGTAGCAGTCGTCCAGGCGATCGAGCCTGGCCGCCACCATCGCGAACAGGTAACAGGGCTTGGGGAAGGGATCGACCCAGCGCGCCCAGTGGCGACCGCCCTCCTCATCGCCGCTGGCCACCAGATTGCCGTTGGCGAGCAGATCGGGAAAGCGCTCGCGGCCGGCGTGCAGCGTCACCGTGTAGCGCGCCATCACGTCCGGCCGGTCCGGAAAGAAGGTGATGCGACGGAAGCCTTCGGCTTCGCATTGCGTGAAGTAACCGTCCTTCGAGCGGTACAGCCCGGACAGCGTCGTGTTCAGGTCCGGACGGATGCGCACGCGCGTGGCGACGCGACAGCCATCGGGCAGGTCGGCCAGCACGAGGCGCCCGTCACGCAGGAAAGTGTCCGGTTCGGGCAGCACCCGCCCGTCGACCGAGATTTCGAGCAGATCGAGCGACTCGCCATCCATTTCGAGCGGACCGCGGGCAACTGCGTCGTTCCGCCGCACCGCC
>DATCUL010000269.1:0-2143 GCA_036567405.1 Methyloversatilis sp.
TAATTGACCGGGGTGGCGGGACTGTCGTGCAGATAGTCGAGTCCACCGGTGGTGTGTGCCGACTGGCTGTGCCGGCCTTCGATGCGTGCGTTCATGGTGTTCTCCCGAGAGCAGCCGACTGTCGTGGCCATTTCGATAGGCATGTGAACCGTGCCTGTCATGACGTCGCCAGAAGCAGGCGGACGATCCAGACAGCCTGAATCCCGATCTGCAGCATCAGGCAGCCGAAGCGCAAGGCGACCGCGCGTCCCCTTCCCGCTACCAGGTGCGACGTGCTCTGACCGATGCGCGCCGCCAGTACCCACATGGCGGCCGGATCGGTGATCTGCGCGTGGCCGGTGATCACGGCGGTCAGCACGAGTGCGCCGAATACCGGCAGGTTTTCGCAGCAGTTCGCATGTGCGCGGCACAGGCGGCCGGAAAAGGGCGATACGTCGTCGCCTGACGGCACGAAGGCATGAGCGGGGCGACGTCGCGTCAGCACGAGCCAGCAGCGCATCAGCGCGATGGCCGTCAGCAGCGTCAGGGTCCAGCCGGTATAGAGCAACAGTGCAAGGACGGAAGAGGACATCGATCCGGACTCCTTCGAGGGGCTTGGGCAAGCGGTTGATCGAGTCCATATGCTGGGACTTTGATGGATCGGATTCGAGTGTCCATATCGACATTTATAAGGCTAATATGGACAACATGAAAACTGCCGTCCTTGTCCTTCCCGGTGTGCTGGACCTCAGTCTGGGCATTTCATTGAACGTAATGACCACTGCCAATCGCCTGCGGAAGGTGGCCGGGCTCGAACCCCTGTTCGATTTCTCGCTGGTCGGAACCGGCAGACGGCGCGAACTCAGCGGTGCGGGTATGGAAGTCGGAGTGCTCGGCAAGCTGTCGGATCAGGCACAGCCCGATCTGCTGGTGCTGCCCGGCGCCAACCGCGTGAACCGGGCCGAACTCGGGCCCTGGCTGGATTCGCGCGAAGTGAGCAGGGCCGGCGTGTGGGTGCGCGAGGTGGTGGCGGGCGGGGCGCATCTGGCGGCGTCGTGCGTGAGCACCTTCGCGCTCGCGCAGGCCGGCGTGCTCGACGGACGTACGGCCACCACCAGCTGGTGGCTGGCGCCGTTCTTCCGGGAGCGCTTTCCGTGCGTCGATCTGGACATGGAGCGGATGGTGGTCAGCGATGGGCCGATCAGCACGGCCGGCGCTGCACTGGCACATGCAGACCTGATGCTTGCGCTGGTGGCGCGCTGGGGGTCGGACGATCTGGCGCGCAACTGTGCGCGTTACCTGATGCTGGATCACCGCGTCACGCAGAGCCGCTACGCCATCCCGACGCATGTCGCCCGCCAGTCACCGCTGCTGCAGAGGGCCGACCGCTGGATACAGGCGCACATCGCGGAGCCGGTGACGCTGTCCATACTCGCTGATGCGCTGCACATGACGCCGCGTACGCTGGCGCGCCACTTTTCCGCAGCCGTCGGCATGTCGCCCATCCAGTACGTGCAGCGTCTGAGGGTGGAGCATGCAACGCTGCTGCTCGAAACAGGCAGCGAACCGCTCGACGCGGTGGCGGCGCGTGTCGGTTACGCCGATGCCTCGATGCTGCGCAAGCTGCTGCTGCGCGAGCGAGGCGTGACGCCGGGCATGATGAGGCCACGCCGCACAAGAGCACGTACGGCCTAACGGTCACAAGGGGGTGGGGTGCTCGGCGATGTACTCGGACGAAGTCTTCATCGCGGCCGCGTATGCTCGCCTTGTTCTTGCCGGGGATAAGGGATTTGCTTGCAACGCTGATGCAGTTCAGGCGGAGGAACTGCGGTGCTGCGGATTCAGGTTCTCACGCGATGCATGCCGGCATGTCGGGCAAGCGGAGAAGAGTCAGTGTGTGTTTTCCAGCAGGGGGCGCAGCCACTTGGCCACACCACGCCGCTTCAACTCGTCTCGCTGTTCCGGCGTCAGCCGGATCGTGACGGGTACGGTCGGAGTGACCGGTTTGCGGCCGGCACCCGTGCGGGTGCCGCCATGAGACAGTTTGGTCATCCTGCCCGGTCGAAGGTCGGGGTCTTTTCCGGAACTTCGTGAGTCAGGTCACCTGGGCCGATCGGGTAGTAATCGGTCCTTCTTGCGAAGCGGTTGTCGATGACACCAAACG
>DATCUL010000270.1:0-2400 GCA_036567405.1 Methyloversatilis sp.
ATGTGCTGCACCATCACAATGCCCGGCACGTTCTCCGGCAAGCGGACCAACACGTCCTTGATCGCCTCCGTGCCTCCAGTAGACGCGCCGATACAGATGATGCGGTCACCCCAGTTCGTCATCGCAGCTGGCATCGACGCAGGCTTCGACAGGGTGCTGACCGGTGCCTGCGCATGGCGCAGAACCTTGAGGCGGGCACCATGTGCGGCCCGGATCTTTTCATGGATTTCATGTGCGTAACTCGGCGGCAGGCCTGCCAGCGAACCGCGCGGCTTTGCCACATAGTCGACGGCACCCAGTTCGAGCGCCTGCAGCGTGGATTCCGAGCCCTGCGCGGTCTGGCTGGAAATCATGATGACAGGCATCGGCCGCAGACGCATCACCTTGTCGAGGAATTCGAGGCCGTTCATGTGCGGCATTTCGACATCCAGCGTCATCACGTCGGGCGAAAGCTCCTTCACCTTCTGCCGCGCCAGCGCCGCATCGGGCGCCGTTCCAACCACTTCCATGTCCGACGACTGATTGATGATTTCGGTCAGCAACGCCCGCATGACTGCGGAATCGTCGACCACCAGCACCCTGATCTTCATGGCTTTCCTTATCGTCTTTCCGGTCAGGAGAACAGTTCAATGTCGCCCGACGCATCGTCGCGCGACAGACGCTCCTGGTATTCGCGTTCGCGCCGTGCCAGCGTGTCGTTGTTGACCCGGGCAAGCTTCTTCACCAGCACACGTCCGGCGCGCGGAAAGAAGTAGATCTTGCGCGCATACGCATCCACAAGATCCTGCGCGAGCACCGGAATGCCTTCCTGGGCAAGATAGGTCAGCACGAAATCCGCATTCCGTTCACCGACGTTGGCATTGGTCAGCGCCGCCATCACGCGACCGCCACCGAACACCTTGGCCTCCAGCGCGGAACGGCGCGCGCCCGCCTTGATCAGTTCGTTGACCAGCAGTTCCATCGCGTACGCGCCATAGCGGGCCGAACGGCTCATCACGCCGCTACCGGCATCCGGCAGCATGAAGTGATTCATGCCGCCGATGCCGCGTTCCGGGTCGCGTATGCAGGCTGCGACGCACGAGCCGAGCACGGTCACCAGCAGCATGTCGCGCGTGGTTACGAAGAACTCACCCGGCAGTATCTTCACCGCCTCACGCGAGAAATTCCTGTCGAAGTAGCGCTGCCCGGCCTGGTGTTCGATCAGCCCCGGACCGCTGTTACCGACCGCTGTCAGCACGAGCATAGACGGTGCGTCCAAGGTTGCGAAACAGGTCGACTGCATGGGAAAAGCTCTCCGAATGACCGGCAAACATCAGGCCGTCGGGACGCAGCAGCGGCACGAAACGTTTCAGGATCGCGTATTGCGTCGGCTTGTCGAAATAGATCATCACATTGCGGCAGAAGATGGCTTCGAGAGGCCCGCGCACCGACCAGTTCGGTTCCAGCAGATTCAGCCGGCTGAAGCGGATGAGCTTCTGCAGTTCCGGACGCACGCGCACGTCGCCGGCACGGCTGCCGGTACCGCGCAGGAAATACTTTCGCACCAGGTCCGGCGACAGCTTCTCGATGCGGTCCTCACCGTAGACTCCGGCCTGTCCCTGCGCGAGCACGTTGGTGTCGATGTCGGTGGCGATGATCTCCACGGGCGGCATCATCGAGCCATACAGTTCGCAGCAGGTGATGGCGATCGAATACGGCTCTTCACCGGTCGAGGCTGCACTGCACCAGATGCGAGCAGTCGGTTTGCCCAGCCGGGTCAGATGATCCTTCAGCAAATCGAAGTGATGTGCCTCGCGGAAGAAGGAAGTGAGGTTGGTCGTCAATGAATTGACGAAGGTTTCCCACTCCGTGTGATCGTTGCGCTCGAGCCTGCGGATGTAGTCAGCAAAGGTCGCATCTCCCGTGGCACGCAGCCGGCGCGCCAACCGGCTATAGACCATGTCGAATTTGATCGGCGACAGCGAGATGCCGGCATGCTGGTGGATCAGTTTCGCGATGCGGTCGAAATCATCGCGCGTAAAGGCGAATTCGCGTGTTCCACCAGTCAATGTCTTTACATCCGCCAGCTGCCGCGTGATCTCCGCGGCACTCGGTGCCGTCCTGTTTGGCTGAATCACGATACTGCCCTTTCAATTGGCACCCGGACGACCGATCGCGCACGACGCCCTACTCGCGGCGCCATGAGCGTGTTCACGATGTCCGTCAAAACTCTTCCCACTCGTCGTCAGCAAGAGCGGCCACGGCCGGCTGTACGCGTCGGACCTTGCCCAGCGCTCCGCCGCGCGAGCGCGGCAGCACCGGTTCGCTGTTCGCCGCCTCGCGGCGCGGCAATACCGGCACATCGAACTGCACATTGCCCCGACCACCACCGTCGTCCAGCTTGAACTGGCCCACCGCGCG
>DATCUL010000271.1:0-10303 GCA_036567405.1 Methyloversatilis sp.
TTCGCGATGCGCGTGCCGACCATCAACGTGTCGGTGGTCGACCTGACCTTCAGCGCCAAGCGCGCCACCACGGTCGACGAGGTCAACGCCGTCCTGAAGGCCGCCAGCGAGAACGAGCTCAACGGCATCCTCGGCTACAACACACTGCCGCTGGTCAGCATCGACTTCAACCACGACCCGCGCTCGAGCGTGTTCGATTCGACGCAGACCCGCGTGTCGGCCGACGGGAAGCTGGTCAAGGTGCTGTCCTGGTACGACAACGAGTGGGGCTTCTCCAACCGCATGCTGGACACGACGGTTGCACTGATGAACGCAAAGTAAGGATGCGGAAGCACTGAAGCGGGGTTCGGGGCGGCAACGCCCTCCGCCCCGCTTCGCCTTTTGCCTTTCCCGAAAACACCCGATCACGCATCCGCGCGGAGGATTCACGATGCAGTTCAAGCGACTTTCCGATCTCGATCTCAAGGGCAAGCGGGTCTTCATCCGCTCCGACCTCAACGTGCCGCAGGACGACGCCGGCAACATCACCGAAGACACGCGCATCCGCGCTTCGCTGCCGGCGATCCGCGCCGCGCTCGACGCCGGCGCCGCCGTGATGGTGACGTCGCACCTCGGGCGTCCGACCGAAGGCGATCTGAAGCCGGAGGATTCACTGGCACCGATCGCACGCCGCATGTCGGAACTGCTCGGATTCGAGGTCAGGCTGGTCGCAAACTGGGTCGATGGCGTGGCCGTCGCACCGGGCGAAGTCGTACTGCTGGAGAACTGCCGCGCCAACAAGGGTGAGAAGAAGTGCGACGACGCGCTGTCGCGCAAGCTCGCCACCTTGTGCGACGTGTGGGTCAATGACGCGTTCGGCACCGCGCACCGCGCCGAGGCGACCACGGTCGGCATGGGCCAGTACGCGCCGGTCGCCTGCGCCGGCCCGCTGATGGCGAGCGAACTCGACGCGCTGGGCAAGGCACTCGGCCAGCCGGCGCGACCGCTGGCCGCCATCGTCGCCGGCTCCAAGGTGTCGACCAAGCTCACGCTGCTGGAAAACCTGGCCGACAAGGTCGATCAGCTGATCGTCGGCGGCGGCATCGCCAACACCTTCCTGCTGGCCGCCGGCAAGAAGATCGGCAAGTCGCTGGCCGAACCCGACCTGCTCGACGCGGCAAAGCGCGTGATGGCCAAGACCAAGGTGCCGCTGCCGGAAGACGTGGTCTGCGCGAAGGAATTCTCGGCCACTGCCGTCGCGACCGTGAAACCGGTCGACGCGGTCGAGGACGACGACATGATCCTCGACATCGGCCCGAAGGCCGCCGCCGCGCTGGCTGAAACGCTGAAGGCTGCCGGCACCATCGTGTGGAACGGCCCGGTCGGCGTGTTCGAATTCGACGCCTTCGGTCACGGCACCGAAACCGTCGCGCGCGCCATCGCCGCCTCGAAGGCCTACTCGATCGCCGGTGGCGGCGACACGCTGGCCGCCATCGCCAAATACGGCATCGCCGATCAGGTCAGCTACATCTCGACCGGCGGCGGCGCTTTCCTCGAATTCCTCGAAGGCAAGACGCTGCCGGCAGTCGACATCCTGCTCAAACGCGCCCGGGATTGATCCACCACCACTACAACAACAAGGACTCCTTCACGCCATGCATCGCTTTACCAAAATCGTTGCAACACTGGGCCCCGCCTCCAGCGATCTGGCCACGCTGACCCGCCTGGTCGAGGCAGGCGTCGATGTGGTGCGGCTGAATTTCTCGCACGGCAAGGCGGACGACCACCGCGCACGCGTCGACACGCTGGCGCAGGCGGCCGCCACGGCCGGCCGCACGGTCGGCGTCATGGCCGACCTGCAGGGGCCGAAGATCCGTGTAGGCAAGTTCGTCGATGGCAAGGTGATGCTCAAGCCGGGCCAGATGTTCATGTTCGACATCGAGTGCCAGCTGGGTGATGCCGGCCGGGTCGGCCTGGACTATCCGGAACTGGTGCGGGATGTCGAGCCCGGCGCCGTGCTGCTGCTCGACGACGGCCGCGTCGTGATGGACGTGAAGGCGGTCAACGACACGCAGATTCACTGCACCGTGCGCCACGGCGGCGAGCTGTCGAACAACAAGGGCATCAACCGCCAGGGCGGCGGTCTGTCGGCACCGGCGCTGACGCCCAAGGACATGGAAGACATCAAGGTCGCGGCATCGCTGAATGTCGATTACGTCGCGGTCAGCTTTCCGAAGAGCGGCGCCGACATGCGGCAGGCGCGCGAACTGCTGCGCGCCGCCGGCTCGAATGCGCTGCTGATAGCCAAGATCGAACGGGTCGAGGCCATTTCGGCGCTGGAGGAAATCCTCGAGGCGTCCGACGGCGCCATGGTGGCGCGCGGCGATCTGGCGGTCGAAGTCGGCGACGCGGCGGTGCCGGCGATGCAGAAACGCATCATTCGCGTGTCGCGTGAAATGAACAAGCTGGTGATCACCGCGACCCAGATGATGGAGTCGATGATCCACAGCCCGGTACCGACGCGTGCCGAAGTGTCCGACGTCGCCAACGCGGTGCTCGACGGCACCGATGCGGTGATGCTGTCGGCCGAAACGGCGTCCGGCGAATATCCGGTGGAAACGGTCGAAGCCATGGCGCGCGTCTGCGTCGAGGCGGAAAAATCCGCCGAGGTGAAGCTGGACCAGGAATTCCTGCAGCGCGTGTTTACCCGAATCGACCAGTCGATCGCGATGGCGGCGCTGTTTTCGGCCTTCCACATGAAGGTGACGGCGATTGCCACGCTGACGCAGTCGGGTTCGACCTCGCTGTGGATGTCGCGCCTGAACAGCGGTGTGCCGATCTACGCGCTGACGCCGGAAGTGCGCACCCGCTACAAGCTGTCGATGTACCGCGGCGTCACGCCGCTGATGATCACGATCGATCCGGAAGCCGATCGTGACCGCATGCTGATCGATGCGGAAGCAGAACTGCTGCGCGCCGGTGCCGTGAAGGTCGGTGACCTCATCGTGCTGTCCTTCGGCGAGCCGATCGGCGTTCCGGGCGGCACCAATACACTGAAAATCGTCAAGGTCGGGGAGTATCGTCAACTCTCGACCGCCCTCTGATCCAGTCAGGAGAATTCCCATGCCCATGGTTTCCATGCGCCAGCTGCTCGACCACGCCGCCGAAAACGGCTACGGCATCCCGGCCTTCAACGTCAACAATCTCGAACAGGTGCAGGCCGTGATGTCGGCGGCCGACGAAACCGGCGCCCCGGTCATCCTGCAGGCCAGCGCCGGCGCCCGCAAGTACGCCGGCGAGAGCTTCATCAAGCACCTGATCCAGGCCGCCGCCGAAGCCTGGCCGCACATTCCGCTGGTGATGCACCAGGATCACGGACAGACCCCGGTCATCTGCCAGGGCGCCATCGATCTGGGCTTCGGCTCGGTGATGATGGACGGCTCGCTGCGCGAGGACGGCAAGACGCCGGCGTCGTTCGACTACAACGTTGAGGTCACCCGCAAGGTGGTCGACATGGCGCACAAGGTCGGCGTCACGGTCGAGGGCGAACTCGGCTGCCTCGGCTCGCTGGAAACCGGCGAGGCCGGCGACGAGGACGGCCACGGTGCCGTCGGCAAGCTCGACCATTCGGCGCTGCTGACCGATCCGGAAGAAGCGGCAAAGTTCGTACAGGCCACGCAGCTGGACGCGCTGGCCATCGCCATCGGCACCAGCCACGGCGCCTACAAGTTCAGCCGCAAGCCCACCGGCGACATCCTGGCGATCTCGCGTGTCAAGCAGATCAATGCCCGCATCCCGAACACCCATCTGGTGATGCACGGTTCGTCGTCGGTGCCGCAGGACCTGCTGGCCATCATCAACCAGTACGGCGGCAAGATGAAGGAAACCTACGGCGTGCCGGTCGAGGAAATCCAGGAAGCGATCAAGTACGGCGTGCGCAAGATCAACATCGACACCGACATCCGCCTCGCGATGACCGGCGCGGTGCGCAAGTTCCTGCACGAGAATCCGGACAAGTTCGACGCCCGCGAGTGGCTGAAGCCGGCGCGTGAGGCCGCCAAGGCCATCTGCAAGCAGCGCTACCTCGAATTCGGCTGCGAAGGCCAGGCCGGCAAGATCAAGGCCATCCCGCTCGCGCAGATGGCCCAGGACTACGCCAGCGGAAAGCTCGCCCAGCTCGTGAAGTGATGACAGACATGGCCGACGCACTGTTCGAATCCAGCATCAAGAGCCTGCCGCTGATCGCGCGCGGCAAGGTCCGCGACATCTACGCCATCGACCACGACACGATGCTCATCGTGACGACCGACCGGCTGTCGGCCTTTGACGTCATCCTGCCCGACCCGATTCCGGGCAAGGGCAAGGTACTGACGGCAGTGTCGAACTTCTGGTTCGACCGGCTGGCCTCGGTGTCGGTCAACCATCTGACCGGCATCGCGCCGGAATCGGTCGTGGCGGCGGACGAGCGCGATCAGGTCGAAGGTCGTGCCATCGTGGTGCGCCGGCTCAAGCCGTTGCCGATCGAGGCGGTGGTGCGCGGCTACCTGATCGGCTCCGGCTGGTCCGACTATTCACGTACGGGCAAGGTGTGCGGCGTGGAACTGCCGCACGGCCTGCGCATGGCCTCGAAGCTGCCGGCACCGATCTTCACGCCGGCCACCAAGGCGGCAGTCGGTGATCACGACGAGAACATCAGCTACGCGCAGACCGAGGTGCTGATCGGCGAAAAGCTGGCGGCGCAGGTACGTGACACGGCGATCGCGCTGTACACGGCCGCGTCCGACTATGCACGCAGCCGCGGCATCATCATCGCCGACACCAAGTTCGAATTCGGCCTGGACCGCGACGGCCAGCTGATCCTGATCGACGAGGCACTGACGCCGGATTCGTCGCGCTTCTGGCCGGCAGACCTGTACCAGGAAGGCGTCAATCCGCCTTCCTTCGACAAGCAGTTCGTGCGCGACTATCTGGAAACGCTGGACTGGAACAAGACCGCGCCGGGCCCCCGCCTGCCGGCCGACATCATCGCCCGCACCGGCGACAAGTACCGTGAGGCCCTGCAGCGCCTGACAGGCTGATCAGGTACCGGTCCGCGCGATGTCCGGGAGACCGGGCGTCGCTGCGGCGGGCGTGAAGCCGGCCAGCGTGAAGTGGAAGGTGGCGCCCTTGCCGGGCGACGCCTCGACCCAGATGCGTCCGCCGTGGCGTTCGACGATGCGCTTGACGATGGCCAGTCCGACGCCGGTACCGGGAAATTCCTCGATGCCGTGCATGCGCTGGAACACGCCGAACAGGCGGTCCGCGTGCGCCATGTCGAAGCCCACACCATTGTCGCTGATGCATATGGCCGGCACACCGTCGAAGCTGGCCACATGGATATCCACCCGGGGCTGTGCCGCCCGCGACGAGAATTTCATCGCATTGCCGATCAGGTTGGCGAATACCTGCCTCAGCATCGCCGGGTCGCCCCGGGCAACGCCGATGGGCGCGACATCGAGCTGCGTCCCCGGATATTGTTCGAGCTGTTCGGCGGCCACCGCAGCAACAAGGGTGTCGAGGTCGATTTCGGCGTGCACCATGTCGACCCGCGACACGCGCGAGAAATGCAGGATGTCGTCGATCAGTTGCCCCATGCGCGTCGCCCCGCGTTCGATGCGCCCCAGCATGTCCCGACCTTCCTCGTCCAGAGACGCTTCGGCGTGTTCGGCCAGCAGATGGGCAAAACCGTTGATCGCGCGCAGCGGACTGCGCAGATCGTGTGACACCGAATAGGAAAAGGCTTCCAGTTCGCGGTTCGCCTGTTCCAGCATCACGGTGCGTTCGGCCACGCGGCGCTCCAGCGATTCGTTCAGTTCCCTGACCTCGCGCGCACCGCGTTCCCGCTCGAGCGCCAGATGGGCGATATCGGCCAGCCGTTCGACCACATCCTCATCGGACCGGCCCGGGCGCCACGGATGCCGGTGAAACACGGCAAGACAACCCAGCGCCGCGCCGCCACGCCCGGCCAGCGGCAGCATCCACAACGCCTGCAGCCCCTCGGACGACAGGAGGGTCAGGCAGGGTTTCAGCGCATCGACGCCTGCCACATCGTCGTACATCACCGGACCGGCCCTGTCCCCGACCAGCCCCACGATCAGGTCACCAGCCAGTCCGCCGATGGCGGCGCGGAAGGACTCCGACAGACCGGGAGCGGACACGTCCAGGGCTCCGCCGCGTGCGCCATCAGAAACGAATACGGCCACACGTGCTTCCGTGTCCAGCAGTCCTTCGATCAACATGGCCAGACGCGCCATCACCTGCCCCAGCGGAACGCCGCCGGCGACCAGCGACAGCAGTTCGCGTTCCGCAACATCGGCCTGTTCCAGACGTCTGCGCACCGAAACGTCGGCCACGGTCGCGACCACCCGGCGGGCGCGGCCATGCGCATCGCGCTGCGTGGCACCACGCAGCATGAACCAGTGATGGCTGCCATCGGCGTGACGCATGCGGAGCTCCTGCTGGAAATGCTCGCTGCGACCACGCATCAGATCGAACAGAACCGCCGACCAGACAGGTTTGTCGTCCGGGTGGATGCCGGCGATGAAATCCCTGACGCGGATGCGCCGGCCGCCGGCGTCATGGCCCATGATCTGCAGCAGGCGCGGCGACGCGTACAGCGCATCGCCGCCAGCGACCCACTCGATCAGGCCTTCGTTCATGCCGCGCAACGCCAGCGCGTAGCGTTGCTCGCTCGCTCGCAGCGCACGCTCGGCACGGATGCGAGCAGTCAGATCCCAGTACGAGGCAACCACCGCATACGGCCGGCTGGCTCCGGCATGAAACAGCGGCTGAGTGTTCACGTTCAGCCAGCGCATCTGGCCGCCCGCATCTTCCGCACCCATCACGACATCGTGCGCCGGCTGGCCGCAGGCCAGCGACAGCATCACCGGATGCCGCTCGTGCGACAGTGGGCGCCCCTGTTCGTCGCACAGCTTCCGGCCCATGCGCGCACCCGGCAAGCCGGCGTGCGCCGCCTCCAGCCAGGAACACGACTCGGCGGCGCGGTTGGCCGTCAACATCCGCGCCTCGGCGTCATACAGCACCACCGCTTCGGACAAGGCACCGAGCAACACACGGAAGCGCTGCTCGCTGGCGGCCAGCGAACGCTGCGCCTGCTTCTGGCCGGTGATGTCATGACAGACCACGAACAGCGCGCGGCGCTCACCGAACAGGTCCGGACGTCCCGACACCGATACCCAGCGCACCGCACCATCGTCGCGACGAGCCGGCAGTTCAACCGCGTCGAACGCGCGGCCGTCACGGAGTGCCTGCACCAGCCGCTCGCGGTCCTGCACCTCGGCACAGAAATCCCCCAGCGACCGGCCGGACAGGCGCGCCCGCAGCACTCCCGTCAGATCGGACATGGCATCGTTGGCAAACAGGATTTCGCCGTCCGGCAGGGCGCAGATGCAGATGGCCAGCGGAATGCCTTCCACGATGTCGCGCACCGGATCCGGCGCGGCGGCTCCGGGTTCCGCATCACCGCGCAACCGCCAGGCGAGTACCAGGACGCACGCAGCACACCAGAGCATCCAGGCAGACTGCGCCAGCCACGCCCCCGTGCCCAGTAAAAAGGCGCCCGGCAGCCAGACGGCGAGCAGGCAGAGCACGACGCTCCCGATGACCGCCGGTCGCAGCCAGCAACGCTCTGCATTCTGACGAGAGGATCGACGCTCCCGCACGGGCATCCACTCCCTTCAGTCCTTGAAATCGACGATCATGCAAAGGGGTAAGACCCTTTGTGGCAGAACATCGAAAAGCTGTTCCGGACAACACCGCACTCCCGCACGGTTCCGGCTGCCATTCCATCAAAGCCAGCGGAACCGGTGACGCACTGTGATCATAGCGCCGTCATCAGATAAAGCTGCAGGTCCTGGACGCCTTCGGGCGGCATTGACTGCGTGCTTTCGCTAAACTCGACGGATGGCACAACGTGAACACTGGGGACTCGGCGCCAAGCTCGCTCTGTCAGGTGCGCCGTTTGCGCTGCTTGCGCTCATGTCGATCACACTGACGCTGTGGGTGTCATGGCAGCTCGATGGCGGCGCCGCGGCGGTGAACGAAACCGGTCGCATGCGCATGCAGGCCTATCGCCTGTCACTCGATGTCAGCACCGGCGAGCAGGCCGCGCTGTCGGCGGCGCGCCGGGAATTCGACGCCAGTCTCGCGCTGCTGCGAACCGGAGACCCGGAGCGCCCGCTGTTCATGCCCTGGGACGACACCATCCGCGACCGGTTCGCTCAGGTGCAGAACGCGTGGAACGCCTACAGCCGGCGCTGGCTTGACCACACGCCGGACAGCCTCCGGGGGTTGAACGAGGACACGGCTGCTTTCACGACGCGCATCGATGCGCTGGTCACCGGCATCGAGGCGCACATGTCCCACTGGACCGCGCTGCTGCACCTGCTGCAACTCGCCACCATGGCACTCGCGGTGCTCGGCGCTGGCGTGCTGCTGTTCATCGGCTACCTGTTCGTGCTTGAACCGGTCGGCCACCTCAAGCACGCCATCGAACGCATCCAGCAGGGCGACCTGGGTGCCCGCGTCGAGCGCCTGACCAGCGACGAATTCGGTACGCTGGCCGACGGCTTCAACAGCATGGCGGAACAGATCCAGGCGATGTACCGCAATCTCGAGGCGCGGGTGGCGGAGAAGACCGTCGAACTGCAGGAAAAGCGCGAGCGCCTCGAATCGCTGTATGAAGTCACTTCGCTGGTATCGACCGCCGGCTCGCTGGACGATCTGGCCCGCGGCTTCGTGCGCCACGTCGCACACGTCATTCACGCGGACGGTGTCGCCCTGCGCTGGTCCGACGAATCGAATGCGCGCTTCCTGATGCTGGCTTCCGAAGGCCTGCCGTCCTACATGACCGACGGGGAGCGCTGCCTGAAGGCGGAGGAGTGCCACTGCGGCCTGCCCGACGCACTGGCCGGCGCGCGCGTCATCCCGATCCGCGCGATGGCGTCGTCCGGTCTGCAGTACTGCGCCGAAGCCGGCTTCGAAACCATGGTATCGGTGCCGGTAAAGCTGAAAGAGCGACTGATGGGTGAAGTCGACCTGTTCTTCCATGCCAGCATCGAGCTGTCCGCGCCGGAACGCTCGCTGCTGGAAGCACTTGCCAGTCACCTGGCGAGCGGCATGGAGAACCTGCGCCTGAACGCACTGGAGAAGGAGGCCGCCGTGTCGCAGGAGCGAAGCTTCCTGGCCAGCGAACTGCACGATTCGATCGCCCAGTCGCTTGCCTTCATGAAGATGCAGGTGCAGTTGATGCGTGACGCCCTGGCCGATGGCAACGACGTACAGGCAAAGAAGATACTCGACGAACTCGACGCCGGCGTGCGTGAAAGCTACGGTGACGTACGCGAACTGCTGATGCATTTCCGCACCCGCACCAATGGGGAAGACATCGAACCGGCACTGCTCGCGACCTTGCGCAAATTCGAGCACCAGAGCGGCATACACACCACGCTGACCATGCACGAACACGGCATGCCGTTGCCGCCCGACATACAGATACAGGTGCTGCACATCGTTCAGGAAGCGTTGTCCAACGTACGCAAGCACGCGCGCGCCGGTCATGTGTGGCTCGACGTGCAGCAGCAGCCCGCCTGGCGCTTCGAGGTGCGCGACGATGGCAGCGGATTCCCTGCGGGCGCCGGGCCTGCCGACGAAACACACGTCGGCCTGCGCATCATGTCCGAACGCGCCGCACGCATCGGCGCGCAGGTCGAAGTATTTTCAACGCCTCGGCGCGGCACCTCGGTCGTGCTGACGCTGCCGCCGGCCAACGCATCCATCGGCGACATCACGCTACCGGAAACCTCGCCTTCATGACCATCCAGGCCCAGACAATCGACGACGCCAAGGTCCGCATCCTGCTCGTGGATGACCACACCCTGTTCCGTCGCGGACTCAGCGCCCTGCTGTCGCGCGACCCGCTGCTGCAGGTGGTGGGCGATGCCGCCGACGCCGGCGAAGCGCTGCGCCGTGCCCAGGCTCTGCAGCCGGACGTGATCCTGCTCGACAACCATCTTCCGGGCGTCAATGGTGTCGACGCATTGCCTGGCCTGCGCGAGGCGGCGCCTCACGCACGCGTGCTGATGCTCACCATCAGCGAAGACGAGGCCGATCTGGCCGCCGCCCTGCGTGCAGGCGCCTGCGGTTATCTGCTGAAGACGATGGAAGGCGACGCGCTGGCACGTGCCATCCATCGGGCGATGCGCGGCGAGAGCGTGGTGGCCGACGAAATGACCGGCAAACTGGTGGCCGTCTATCGTCAGGCGAC
>DATCUL010000272.1:0-7034 GCA_036567405.1 Methyloversatilis sp.
CGTCATCGGACACATCATCGACGTCAAGCGTGGCCACGCCACCAACTGGTCGTCGAACATGAAGTCCAATCCGAAGGGCGTCAAGGAAACCGACGTGTCGCTCAACGTGCTGGAAGAAGTCGCAACCGGCAAGTAAGCAACTGCAGTTCAAAGTATTGCTGGTACCTCCTCCCGGCATGTTCGCCCGCTCCCGCAATCAGCGGGGGCGGGCTTTTTTAACCCCGTTCGTCCCAGGCTAGAAAGCCAACGCGTCACCGGAATCGTCCGGTTGTCGAGGAACAGGATCTGATCATGAAGGTATTCACGCCATCAGATTACGAATGGAAGAGTACGCGGCTTGCTCGTTTCATCGAACGTTATGACTACGGTTCGCTAGATCAGCTTCAGGAGGATGCGGAAAGCGACATCACGACTTTCTGGGATCGCGTCATTCAGGAAATCGGGCTCGAATGGGCTGTGCCGTATGAAAGAACGCTTGATATCTCTGCCGGCATCATGTGGCCAGAGTGGTTCGTTGGCGGCCGGCTGGATCTGATTGAAAATGTTTGTGGAAAACATGCCCGGCGCAATCCGGGAAAGATTGCCATTCGCTGGGAAAGCGATGCTGGTGAAGAACGCTGTGTTTCGTATCGGGAGCTCGATGACGAAGTATTGAGGGTCTGCGCAGGTTTGCGTGGACTCGGGATGAAAAAAGGCGATCGTCTGGCTATCTATATGCCGATGATTCCGGAAGCTGCGGTAATGATGCTTGCCGCGGCCCGTCTCGGCATCATTTCCGTACCGATGTTTTCCGGCTATTCGGCCGACTCGGTAGCCCAGCGTGTGCGAGACGCAGGAGCCAGCGTGCTGGCATGTGCGAGTGGATATCACAGGCGCGGAAGACCGGTCCGGATGTTGGGCGATGCGCTGGCGGCAGCAGAAGCAAGTGAATCCGTACGTCACGTTGTGGTGGTCGATCGACTAAAGATGGGGCTCGACGTGCGTCGCCCTGGAATGCGACCGTACGGCGTGCTCGACTACAGCACACTGACCGACCATTCGCCTGATGACAGCGGGCAGGCGACCTATCCGGCGGATCAACCGCTCATGCTGATCTACACGTCGGGAACGACCGGAAAGCCCAAGGGGGTTGTCCATACGCACGCAGGTCTTCCGGTAAAAGCTGCGCAGGATATTGCGATGGCTTTTGATTTCACCGAGGACGACACCTTGATGTGGGTCACCGACATGGGCTGGTTGATGGGCCCATGGATGGTGTTCGGAACACTGTTGCTCGGCGGAACGATTGTGCTGTGTGAGGGCACACCCGATTACCCGGATTCAGGACGGTTGTGGCGTACGGTTCAACGTCACGGCGTGACGCATCTGGGGCTTTCACCCACCTTGGTGCGTTTGCTGATGAGTAGCCATGAAGCGGTGCCGGCGGCAGGTGCAATAGATACTCTGAAAGTATTCGGATCTACCGGCGAAGCCTGGAACGAAACTCCGTGGCTTTGGCTTTTCGAGGCGATAGGCAAAAGTCGTCGCCCAATAGTCAATTATTCCGGTGGTACCGAGATTGGCGGTGGAATTCTGGCCAGCTTCCCGGGACTGCCGCAGACGGCTTGCGGCTTCAATGGGCCGATTCCCGGCATGGCAGCTGATGTTGTCGATGCCGATGGCAAGCCCATTCGTGGCAGTGTTGGCGAACTGGTGCTGCGTCAGCCATGGCCCGGAATGACTCACGGCTTCTGGAACGACAATGATCGCTATGAGGAAAGTTACTGGTCAACGATTCCCGGAGTGTGGGTCCATGGTGACTGGGCGAGTGTTGACAGCGACGGATACTGGTTCGTGCACGGCCGGAGCGACGACACAATAAAAATTGGCGGCAAGCGCCTTGGGCCGACCGAATTTGAATCGGCGCTCGTTTCCCATCCGCTCGTTGCGGAAGCAGTAGCAGTTGGCGTCCCCGACGCGATCAAGGGAGAGGCAGTGGTGTGTTTTGTTACGCTGCACGATATGCGCAGTGGCCCGGACGCCGGTTGGAGCGTATGGGAAGCGGAACTGTCCGATCATGTCGCACGACTACTGGGGAAGCCCTTGAGGCCATCGCGCATTCATGCGCTTGCCCAGATACCAAAGACCCGCAACGGGAAAGTACTGCGACGCATCGTGCGGAATGCGTATATCGGAAGACCCATGGGCGATCTGTCTTCGATGGAAAATCCTCGCTCGATTGACGAAGTGGTCAATCTTCGTACAGTAAGGGCTTGAGCGTCCGAAACCAGAACGTTGTAAAATCGGACAAGGTTTTGTTCCAGCCGTCCGTTTTTCGGTCTTGGTCGTGGTGTTTGCATCAGGAGCATTCGACCGCGGATGAGAGACTGCCGGCCGGCGCAACTGATTGACCGTGGCCATGGTTGATCAGGATGCAGTCTTAACTCCGGAGATTGCACACATATTCGAGTGCTCTTCGGCGCCATGAAGTGAGTACGCGAGGTTGAAGACGATGAATGATCCCGTGGTTATCGTGTCGGTCAGTCGCACTCCGCTGGGGGGGTTCCAGGGGGCGCTATCGGCTATGAGTGCGCCACAACTCGGGGCGGTAGCCATATCGTCTGCGGTGCAGCGGGCAGGTATTCAGCCCGCCGACGTCGATGAGGCATACATGGGTTGTGTACTGCCTGCAGGACTGGGACAAGCTCCTGCCAGACAGGCTGCGTTGGGTGCCGGACTTCCGTACTCGTCGGCCTGTACTACGATCAGCAAGGTGTGCGGTTCGGGCATGAAAGCCGTAATGCTTGCGCATGACTCGCTGCTCGCCGGATCGGCCGGAATCGTCGTTGCCGGCGGCATGGAATCGATGAGCAACGCGCCTTATCTTCTGTCCCGGGCGCGCGCCGGTTATCGATTGGGTCACGATCGCGTCATTGATCACATGTTCCTCGATGGGCTTGAGGACGCATATGAAGATCGTGGCGCATTGATGGGCATCTTTGCCGAGCAGTGCGCGGAAGAATACAAGTTCTCCCGTGAAGATCAGGATGCCTGGGCTCTGCGTTCGCTGTTGCGCGCCCGCGAAGCCGATCAGTCGGGGGCGTTCGAGTGGGAAATCGCGCCCGTGAGTGCTCCGGGAAAGGCACGTGGCGAACGCGTCAGTATTGCTCGTGACGAACAGCCGTTGTCGGCCAAGCCGGAAAAGATTCCGACCTTGAAACCGGCTTTCCGCCCGGATGGAACCGTTACCGCGGCAAACTCGAGTTCGATATCCGACGGTGCGGCAGCCGTGGTGCTGATGCGTGCTTCCCGCGCCGCAACGCTCGGTCTGAAACCGCTGGCAACGCTTGTCGCGCATGCGACTCATGCCGGTGAGCCGCGTCGTTTCCCGATGGCGCCGGCTTTTTCCATCCGTACCGTGCTGGAGCGCAGCGGCTGGAAGACCTCGGATGTGGATATTTTCGAAATCAACGAGGCATTCGCGGTTGTCACCTTGGCGGCCATTCGTGATCTGAACCTCGATTCGGAAAAGGTGAACCCGAATGGCGGTGCTTGCGCTCTTGGACACCCAATCGGAGCGACCGGGGCGCGTTTGCTGGTAACCCTGATCGCTGCATTGCGTCGCTCGGGAGGCAGTCGTGGTGTTGCCAGCCTTTGCATCGGCGGTGGTGAGGCAACGGCGGTGGCATTGGAGTTGTGGCGGGAGTAAACTGCGCAATAAGCTTATGATTCATAGAAATGAAATCAGATTTTCATCAGTCTGGTTTCTGTTTCACTCGACTGGCTTCTCAGGCCAGCGTGGCAATTTTTTAAACAAACCCGCGAGACGGTGTACCTCGAAGTACGTCGCTACGTTGGTCCTGGAGGAGTCGGAAATCGGTGCATTGCGACAGTCTGTTGCAATGCAATGGCTTTCCGTTTGCCTCCGAGTCAAAAAATGGAGGTGGCCATGGAAATGAGGGACGACGATCAAAGCCAGATGTTTTCGCGGCCGGAGCGTGATCACGACGTAATGACCCATTGGGAGCGGGTGCTCAATGGGGAAGAATCCAGTTCCGATGCGCTCAGGAGACTGATCGACGATTCCTGGCGTCGGTGTCTCAATGCTCACGTTGATCCGGCGAAATACCAGGCTCCGCCTCCGCTGAGCGAAAACTCGCTCTATTCTCTGCAGCAAAAGCACGGCGATCTGCTGAACGCGAGTACGCCCGTGATGGCAATGGCACGCGATTTTCTGGCGGAAACGGGCACCATCATGGTGCTTACCGACCACAGCGGAACAATCCTGAGTCTGGAAGGCGACCCCGCTACCCGTGACGAAGGGGCAATGATGAACATGACGCCCGGCGCAAGCTGGAGCGAAACGGCCTGTGGCACGAATGCCATCGGTACGGCGATCGCAGTGCGTCATCCGGTGCAGATTCACTCCGCTGAACACTATTGCGCGGGCATCAAGCGCTGGACATGCTCGTCGACAGTCATTCTCGATCCCTACGATAGCAGTGTGCTGGGCGCTATCGACGTCTCGGGACTGCAGCAGACCTATAACCGGCACAGCCTGGCGCTGGTGGTTGCGACGGCCAGCAAGATCGAGGGGCGACTGGCGAAACACGAGATGAGCATCCGCTTCCGTCTGCTGGAGCGATGCATGCATCGGCTTACGCATTCGAGTTCGGATGGCGTCATCGTCTTCGACCGTCGTGGCAATCCGGTCAAGGCCAATGAACGTGCGGAAGAGGCGCTGAACCAGCTTGCGAGCGGACGCATCGGTTCGCGCAAACTTGACATTGCCTCGATTTCCCTCGGCCACGCCACCGACGATGGCTTGCCTGCCGGGCTTCAGGGCTGGATCGCCCCCGAATGGCTGGAGCCCGTTTTCGACAACGGGCAGCGCATCGGGACCCTGCTGACCATTCCCATTTTCAAGCCGCGTCCTCTGCACAGCAATGCGGCGACGTTTGCGACGGAAAGCATGCCGCATGAAGCAAGCAAGCTGGATTGCGTCGTGGGCAAGGATCCGGTGCTGGTCGAATCGGTGGAGCGTGCCCGCCAGTTGTCCAAGTCCAACGTTCCGGTGCTGCTTCTGGGTGAAACTGGCGTCGGCAAGGAGGTATTCGCGAAGGGCATTCACGATTGTGGCAGCGCGAAGTCAGCGCCTTTTGTCGTCGTGAACTGTGGTGGCCTGTCGCGCGAACTGCTGGCGACCGAACTGTTTGGCTATGCCGAAGGTTCTTTCACTGGCGCCCGCCGGGGCGGCATGATGGGCAAGATCGAAGCCGCCAATGGCGGCACGCTGTTCCTCGATGAATTGGGAGAGATGCCACTCGACATGCAACCGCATCTGTTGCGTGTGCTGGAAGAGGGCGAGATCTATCGTCTTGGGGAAAACACGCCTCGCAAGGTCAAGTTCCGGCTGATCACGGCAACCAATCGCGATCTGCGGAAGGAAGTGACCGAAGGGCGTTTCCGGATGGACCTGTATTACCGTGTTGCGGTCACGAGCATACGGATCCCGCCGTTGCGTGATCGCCTGACGGATATCCCCGTGCTGTCGCGGGCACTGCTCGAAAAGCTGGCGCTTCACCACGGCGTGCCGGTGCCGCAGTTGTCTGCGTCGGAAATCGCCGAGCTTTCGTCATACTCCTGGCCCGGT
Source organism: Methyloversatilis sp. (assembly GCA_036567405.1). Taxonomy (GTDB): domain Bacteria; phylum Pseudomonadota; class Gammaproteobacteria; order Burkholderiales; family Rhodocyclaceae; genus Methyloversatilis. The sequence continues at coordinate 5,633 of DATCUL010000272.1, forward strand.
AACGTGCGGGAGTTGCGCAACGTGCTTGAATCCATGTTGCTGACCGGAGAACGGCCGCGTGCGTTGATTGCACCCGAACCGGCGCGTGGAATCCGCATCTTTGATACGCAGCAGACGGCCGAGCAATCGATGTTCAACGGCGGAGAAGGCCGTGGTGACAGCCGGCGACTCGAAGAGGCCGAACGGGAGGCGATTCTGGGCGCCATCGACGGCAGTCGAGGCAATATGGCGCTTGCTGCACGTTCGCTGGGCATAGCCAAAAGCACGCTTTATCTGAAGCTGAAGAAGTTCGGACTGGACGCGTTGGTGGAACGCGCGCGTGAAGTCCACGCCAAGGGGCACTGACCGCTTATGGAAGTCCGGCGCTGCCTGCGCGCCGGATCACTCCGCTAAGCTGTCCATTACTGCCGTTGGCGTCATCGCCGCTGTTTCAGGTTTTGCCGACAGCCTAGCGACTGCGGCATGGCGAAGTGAGACAGCGTGGGGCCGCCTCGTCGCCGCGTAATCGGGGCGGCCCGTTCTGCGGACGCCGATCAATCTGACCCGTTGCAGGGCGTGCTTGGCCGAGCAAGTTGCCTCCATCCCGTTGAGCACGTGGCATTGCGCAGAACACGGGAAACCCGATTGCGACATTCCTGCAGGTCGGCCTTCGTCGTGTGTATGCACCCGGCGGCTGCGTCGGCCTGTAATGCAAGACCCGAGAGCGGCTGAGCCCAGGAAATGTTGCAATGCGAAAAACAGCTTGCAAACATACGCGCATGTCTGTAAAGTCCCGCTTCTCGTGCAGTGCGTACTCACACTTCGTGGGTTTGCCGGGTAACCGGTGCATTTGGCACAAAGTTATCGTCCCTGGCCTGTCTTTTTCTCCCGCCTGTTTGGTCAAGCGTGGTTGATCGGTTAGTGCCGATAGAACGTCGGGATTTCGCCCGACCAACCCGCTCCTTCCATACTGCATCCAGCAGCGTGGCGGGTAGCCATTGTGTGGAAAAATTCATGGAATTCTCAGAACTCGGCCTCAACGAAACTCTCCTTGGCGCGATCGTCGAAGCCGGTTACCCCAATCCTACTGCGGTGCAACAGAAGGCTGTTCCGGCTGCGCTGGCAGGCCGTGACCTGATGGTGTCGTCGCAGACCGGCTCGGGCAAGACTGCTGCCTTCATGTGGCCGGCACTGAATCGTCTGATGCAGGAATCGTCGGTCAAGGCTCGCGGACCGCGCGTCCTGGTCCTGACTCCGACGCGCGAACTGGCGATCCAGGTCACGGACGCCTGTCGCAAGTACGGCAAGGGTCTGCGCTACGCAAAAGCGGTCAGCGTCGTCGGCGGTACCTCGTACATCATGCAGAACAAGCTGCTGGCGCAGCCTTACGAAGTGCTGGTTGCCACGCCGGGCCGCTTGATCG
>DATCUL010000273.1:0-2424 GCA_036567405.1 Methyloversatilis sp.
TGACGTCGTGGCCGACGCGGGCCAGCTGCTGCGCGACCGCCAGACCGGCCGGGCCGGAACCGATGACGGCAACCTTCTTGCCGGTTTTCGTCGCCGACGGCTGCGGTACCACCCAGCCGTTCTCCCAAGCCTTGTCGATGATCGCGTGCTCGATCGACTTGATGCCAACTGCGTCGCTGTTGATGGTCAGCGTACAGGCAGCTTCGCACGGTGCCGGACAGATGCGCCCGGTGAACTCCGGGAAGTTGTTGGTCGAGTGCAGTACCTCGATCGCCCGCTTCCAGTCCTGGCGATACACCAGATCGTTGAAGTCCGGAATGATGTTGTTGACCGGGCAACCGTTGTTGCAGAACGGAATGCCGCAATCCATGCAGCGCGCGCCCTGCACCTTCGCTTCGTCATCGCTCAGGTGGAGCACGAACTCCCTGTAGTTGTGGACGCGCTCGGCGACCGGCAAGGACGCCTCGGACAGGCGCTGGAACTCAAGAAACCCGGTGGACTTTCCCATTTCTGTCTTTCCTGTTACTTGGCCAGCGCCGCAGCCGGCGCCGCGGCCTTGGCAGCCATTTCACGCAGTGCGCGACGGTATTCGATCGGCATCACCTTGACGAACTTCGTGCGCCACTGTGCCCAGTTGTCCAGCACGTCACGTGCGCGAGTCGAGCCGGTGAAGTGCGCATGGCGCGACACCAGACGGCGGATCACTGCCTCGTCACCCATGGTCAGGTGATTGATGGACGCTTCACCGATCACCTCGCTGTCAGCCTCGTCGGCTACATCACCGCTGAGCGCATCGATTTCGACCATCGACATGTTGCAGCGCTTGGCGAAGCTGCCGTCCTCGTCGAGCACGTAGGCGACACCGCCCGACATGCCGGCGGCGAAGTTGCGGCCTGTCTGGCCGAGCACGACGACCGTACCGCCGGTCATGTACTCGCAGCCGTGGTCTCCGGTGCCTTCGACCACCGCGATGGCGCCGGAATTGCGCACCGCGAAACGTTCGCCGGCAACGCCGCGCAGATAGCACTCACCCTCGATCGCGCCGTACAGGACGGTGTTGCCGACGATGATGTTCTGCTCGGACTTGCCGCGGAAGGCATCGCTCGGCTTGATGATGATGCGACCGCCGGACAGCCCCTTGGCGACGTAGTCGTTGCCCTGGCCGGTCAGCTCGAGCGTGATGCCGCGCGCGACGAAGGCGCCGAAGCTCTGGCCGGCCGTGCCGGCGAACTTCACGGTGATGGTGCCGTCCGGCAGACCGGCATGGCCGTAGCGGCTCGCCACCGCATGCGACAGCATGGTGCCGGCCGTGCGATTGACGTTGCTGATGGTCGACTCGATCACCACCGGCTTGCCGTTCTCGATCGCATCCTTCGCCTTGGCGATCAGCGCGTGGTCGAGCGCACGGTCGATGCCATGATCCTGGGTTTCCGTGTGATGACGCGACACCTCGGCGGTGACCGGCGGCATGTAGAAGATGCGCGAGAAATCGAGGCCGCGCGCCTTCCAGTGCTCGATGCCGGCACGCGTGTCGAGCAGGTCCGAGCGGCCAATCAGGTCGTCGAACTTGCGGATGCCCATGCCTGCCATCAATTCGCGCACTTCCTCGGCCACGAAGAAGAAGTAATTGACCACATGCTCGGGCTGGCCGGTGAATTTCTTGCGCAGCAGCGGATCCTGCGTCGCCACGCCGACCGGGCAGGTATTCAGGTGACACTTGCGCATCATGATGCAGCCTTCGACCACCAGAGGAGCGGTGGCGAAGCCGAATTCGTCGGCGCCGAGCAGCGCACCGATCAGCACGTCGCGACCGGTCTTCATCTGGCCGTCGGCCTGTACGCGGATGCGGCCGCGCAGGCGGTTCAGCACCAGCGTTTGCTGGGTTTCGGCCAGACCGAGTTCCCACGGCGTGCCGCAGTGCTTGATCGACGAGATCGGGCTGGCACCGGTACCACCGTCATGACCGGCGATCACGACGTGGTCGCTCTTGCACTTGGCAACGCCAGCGGCAATGGTACCCACGCCGATTTCAGACACCAGCTTGACCGAGATGGAGCTGTGCGGCGCCACGTTCTTCAGGTCATGGATGAGCTGCGCCAGGTCTTCGATGGAATAGATGTCGTGGTGCGGCGGCGGGCTGATGAGGCCGACGCCCGGCACTGAGTGGCGCAGGAAGCCGATGTACTCGCTCACCTTGCCGCCGGGCAGCTGACCGCCCTCACCCGGCTTGGCGCCCTGGGCCATCTTGATCTGGATCTGGTCGGCCGACACCAGGTACTCGGTCGTCACGCCGAAGCGGCCCGAGGCCACCTGCTTGATGCGCGAGCGCAGGCTGTCGCCGTCCTGCATCTCGTAGTCGGATTCGATGACCTTGCTGCCGATGACGTCGGACACCTTCGTGCCCTTCGTGATCTTGATGCCCTT
>DATCUL010000274.1:0-7916 GCA_036567405.1 Methyloversatilis sp.
CCCTTCATCTCGCGCTACCGCAAGGAAGCGACCGGCGGCCTCGACGACTCGCAGCTGCGCCTGCTCGAGGAACGCCTCGGCTACCTGCGCGAACTGGAGGAGCGCCGCGGCGCGGTGATCGCCAGCATCGACGAGCAGGGCAAGCTGACGCCGGCGCTGCGTGCCGAGATCGAGAATGCCGACAGCAAGCAGCGGCTTGAGGACCTCTATCTGCCTTACAAGCAGAAGCGCCGCACCAAGGCGCAGATCGCGCGCGAAGCGGGCATCGAGCCGCTGGCCGATGCGCTGCTGGCCGACCCGACACTGGGCCCGGAAACCGAAGCCGCGAAATTCCTGAACGTGGACGCCGGCTTCGCCGACGCCAAGGCGGTGCTCGACGGCGCACGGCAGATCCTGATGGAGCGCTTCGCCGAGAGTGCCGAACTGGTCGGCGCGCTGCGCAGCCACGTGGCCGAGCACGGCATCGTCGTCGCCACCGTGGCCGACGGCAAGGAGAACGACGCCGAGGCCGCCAAGTTCCGCGACTACTTCGCCTACCGCGAAAAGCTGGCCGACATTCCGTCGCACCGTGCGCTGGCGCTGTTCCGCGGCCGCAACGAAGAGGCGCTGCGGGTTAAGCTGGCGCTCGACACCGATCCGGAAGACGGCTCGCGCAGCGCCGAACCCAATCCGTGCGAACGGCGCGTGATGGTGCACGCCGGCATCCGCGACCAAGGGCGTGCCGCCGACCGCTGGCTGGTCGAAACCGCGCGCTGGACCTGGAACGTCAAGCTGTCGGTGCACATCGAGCTCGACCTGATGAACGAGCTGCGCGCGCGCGCCGAACTGGAAGCGATCCGCGTATTCGCGAAGAACCTGAAGGACCTGCTGCTCGCCGCGCCGGCCGGCCCGCGCGTCACCATGGGTCTGGACCCCGGCATCCGCACCGGCGTGAAGGTGGCCGTGGTCGATGCTACCGGCAAGCTGGTCGACACCGCCACCATCTATCCGCACGAACCGCGCCGCGACTGGGACGGCTCGCTGCACCTGCTGTCGGCGCTGGCCACGAAGCACGGCGTGCAGCTGATCGCCATCGGCAACGGTACGGCCAGCCGCGAAACCGACAAGCTGGCGGCCGACCTGATCAAGCTGAAGCCGGAACTGGCGATGACGAAGATCGTCGTTTCGGAGGCCGGCGCATCGGTGTATTCGGCGTCGGAACTGGCCGCGAAGGAATTTCCGGATCTTGACGTCAGCCTGCGTGGCGCCGTGTCGATCGCCCGCCGGTTGCAGGACCCGCTGGCCGAACTGGTGAAGATAGACCCGAAGGCGATCGGCGTCGGCCAGTACCAGCATGACGTCAGCCAGACGAAACTGGCCCGTTCGCTCGACGCGGTGGTCGAGGACTGCGTCAATGCGGTCGGCGTCGACGTAAACACCGCGTCGGCGCCGCTGCTGGCGCGCATTTCCGGCCTGAACACCACGCTGGCGCAGAACATCGTCGCGCACCGCGACAGCAATGGCGCCTTCGCCTCGCGCAAGGCACTGCTGAAGGTGCCGCGCCTGGGCGACAAGACCTTCGAACAGTGTGCCGGCTTCCTGCGCGTGATGAATGGCGACAACCCGCTCGACGCCTCGGCGGTGCACCCGGAAGCCTATCCGGTGGTCGAGCGCATCCTGACCGACGTGCAGAAGCAGGCGCGCGAACTGATAGGCGACGCGGCCACCGTCAAGCGGCTGTCAGCTGCGAAATACACCGACGAGCGCTTCGGCCTGCCGACGGTGCAGGACATCCTGCGCGAACTGGAAAAGCCGGGCCGCGATCCGCGTCCGGAATTCAGGACCGCCAGCTTCCGCGACGGCGTCGAACAGCTTAAGGACCTTGAGCCGGGCATGCTGCTCGAGGGCGTGGTCACCAACGTCACCAATTTCGGTGCCTTCGTCGACATCGGCGTGCATCAGGACGGTCTGGTGCATGTGTCGGCCATCGCCAACCGCTTCGTGAAGGATCCGGCCGAAGTGGTGAAGGCCGGCGACATCGTCAAGGTGAAGGTGCTGGAGGTGGACATCGCACGCAAGCGCATCGCGCTCACCATGCGTCTGTCGGACGAGGCGGTGCGCAAGCCGGCGCAGAAGGATGCGCGGCCGGCCGCAAGAAATGGCCATGATTCGCGCAGGCCGGATCGGGCCGCGGAAGCGCCTGCCGGCAACAGCGCTTTCGCCGCCGCCTTCGCCAGGGCAACGAAGCGCTGACCGGACGACGGCGGCGCGGCGTTCCTTCAGCGCGACTGCTTGATCAGCCGTGAATTCGCGGACTGCACCGGACGCGCGTTGTTCTTGTACAGGTGGCCGAACACGCCGATCTGGTCGGCCGACACGGCTTGCGGCTGCTTGAGCACGATCCAGGTGACACCCTCGGAACACGGCGGCGTCGTCAGCGACCCCATGTAGGTGAAGTACTCGCGCTTTTCGGGCAGCAGTTTGGCGAGGTCGATGCTCACGTCTGGCGTGAATTCGACGTTCTTCTGCAGCGGCAGGTTGGCCCACAGCGTGTTGAAGATCGAGCTTTCGTCGCCACGCTCGAGCAGCACGGCGACCACGGCGAGCTTGTCATCCACGTCGCGATGCACCAGGTGGGCGACCATTTCGTAGCTCTTGCCGTTGACCCGTTCCTCGGCCGGCTTGTGGAAGTGGAACTGCACCAGATCGTAGCGCTTGCCCGAAACCGTGAAGCTGCTGCCTTCGCCGACATTGACCTGCACGGTATGGCCGTTGTCGATGATGGTGAAGAAGGTCGTCTTGTAGTCGAAGGTGATCGGCGGCAGATCGACCTTGATGCCGTCACGGATGTCGATCGGCGACTGCGTGCGCCCCTCGGCGCACTGCGCCCATTCCGGCTTGAGCCTGCCCCAGTTCTGCGGGCCGGTTTCGCCGTCGTAGGTCCAGTGAATGTCCCGGTGTTCGTTCGCGGCCGGAGCCGCTGCCATGCGCGCGGCGACATGCGGACTCGGCGCTGCGGCTGCCATCAGCACCGGTCTGCGTACTCTCGGCTCGGCCGGCGGTAACGGAATTTCGCTGTGCGCCCGGACCGGTGGGGCCGAGCGCGCGACAGGAACCGGCGCTTCGTGCTGCACAGCCGGCTTTTCGGCGACCGGCTCGGCGGCCTTCGCCGTACCGATCTTCCCGGGCGCAGCCTTCTCCGGAACCGTTGCCGCCTTGCCCTTTTCGGTCGTGCCAACCTTGGGCGCATTGGCCAGCTCGTCGCGCGCCTGTGCTGCTGCTTCACGCAGATCAGGCTTGATGCTGACCATTTCGGTGCGCTCGATGCGCCCGCGCTGGGTGTCGTTCTCGGCCGTGCGTGCCGCGCGACCGGCCTGTTCCGCGACCTGCCTGAGTTCTTCGGCAGCCGGTGGCTGGCACACCTCGCGGAACAGCTTTTCGTCGAGCGTACCGGGCAGCAGCGCGATTTCACTGTCCGAACCGGCGCGTTCCTCGCGCAGGATCTTCTGCCCCTGATCCAGATAGACGCGCTTGATGGTGGCGAACTTCAGACTCTGGCAGTCGTAGCGGTTCAGCGCCTGCACCATTGCGTACCCGGTCTTCTGGGCTTCGGCCTCGGTCAGCACCAGCCTGCCCCAGGCGACCTTCTTGCCGCTCTCGGCGCGCAGCACGCTGTCGCGGTCGATTTCTATCGTCTTGCCGCGATCGGTCGCCACCGTATGCCAGTCGGCCGCCTGCGCGGTAGCGAGCGCGCAGCCGAGCGCGACTGCGATCAGCGTGGGTTTCAATATGGCGTGTTTTTTCATGACAGGTCTCGCGTAATCCCGGCCCGGTTCAGGGCGATGAAGGGGTTTACGGCAGGACCCGGCCCGCGCTTGAACCATGTACCTTGCGCTGCAGCGAAGGGCAGGGTAAGTTCCATGCGCACACGTTAGGGGTGCCGCGCACAGATCCGCGGCTGAGACACACCCTCAACACCTGATCCGGATCATGCCGGCGTAGGGAAACGGGCAGCCATGCGGATTCCGGGGCTGGCGTTTCCCTTGCCCACAAGGAGCTCCAATGAACGCCAAAGACCCGCTGCCCCGGGAAGCATTTATCGCCGCCGAGGCACACGTCGACAACGCTGCGGTCGCCCCGCTGCCGCACTCGCGCAAGATCTACGTCGAAGGCTCACGCCCGGACATCCGCGTGCCCATGCGCGAGATCTCCCAGTCCGACACCCCCGCCTCCTTCGGCGCCGAGAAGAACCCGCCCGTCTTCGTCTACGACTGCTCCGGCCCCTACTCGGACCCGGCCGCACGCATCGACATCCGCTCCGGCCTGCCCGCGCTGCGCGCCGGCTGGATCGCCGAGCGCGGCGACACCGAACAACTGCCCGGCCTGACTTCCGCCTTCGGCGCCGAACGCGCACGCGATGCGGCCACCGCCCACCTGCGCTTCCCCGGCCTGCACCGCGCGCCGCGCCGGGCGCTGCCGGGTCGCAACGTCTCGCAGATGCACTACGCCCGTCAGGGCCTCATCACTCCCGAGATGGAGTACATCGCCATCCGCGAGAACCTGCAGCGGCGCCAGTACATCGAGTCACTCAAGGCCTCCGGCCCGACCGGTGCGAAGATGGCCGCCCTGCTCGGCCGCCAGCATCCGGGCCAGAGCTTCGGCGCCTCGATCCCGGCCGAGATCACGCCCGAATTCGTGCGCGACGAGGTCGCACGCGGCCGCGCCATCATCCCGGCCAACATCAACCACCCGGAGAGCGAGCCGATGATCATCGGCCGCAACTTCCTGGTGAAGATCAACGCCAACATCGGCAACTCCGCGCTCGGCTCGTCCATCGGCGAGGAGGTCGACAAGATGACCTGGGCCATCCGCTGGGGCGGCGACACGGTCATGGATCTGTCCACCGGCAAACACATCCACGAAACCCGCGAGTGGATCATCCGCAACAGCCCGGTGCCGATCGGCACCGTGCCCATCTATCAGGCGCTGGAGAAGGTCGACGGACGGGCCGAGGAGCTCACCTGGGAGATGTTCCGCGACACGCTGATCGAGCAGGCCGAGCAGGGCGTCGATTACTTCACCATCCACGCCGGCGTGCGCCTGCCCTACATCCCGATGACCGCCAGCCGCATGACCGGCATCGTCAGCCGCGGCGGCTCGATCATGGCCAAGTGGTGTCTGGCCCACCACAAGGAGAGCTTCCTCTACACGCACTTCGAAGAGATCTGCGAAATCATGAAGGCCTACGACGTGTCCTTCAGCCTCGGCGACGGCCTGCGTCCGGGCAGCATCTACGACGCCAACGACGAGGCGCAGCTGGCCGAACTCAAGACGCTGGGCGAACTCACCCAGGTCGCCTGGCAGCACGACGTGCAGGTCATGATCGAGGGGCCGGGCCACGTGCCGATGCACCTGATCAAGGAGAACATGGACCTGCAGCTGGACTGGTGCGACGAGGCGCCGTTCTACACGCTGGGTCCGCTGACCACGGACATCGCACCGGGCTACGACCACATCACCAGCGGCATCGGCGCGGCGATGATCGGCTGGTACGGTACGGCCATGCTGTGCTACGTGACACCCAAGGAGCACCTGGGGCTGCCGGACAAGGACGACGTCAAGGAAGGCATCATCACCTACAAGCTCGCCGCCCACGCGGCCGATCTGGCCAAGGGGCATCCGGGCGCGCAGATCCGCGACAACGCGCTGTCGAAGGCGCGCTTCGAGTTCCGCTGGGACGACCAGTTCAACCTTGGCCTCGATCCGGACAAGGCGCGCGAATTCCACGACGAGACCCTGCCCCAGCACGGCGCCAAGCTCGCCCACTTCTGTTCCATGTGCGGCCCGCACTTCTGCAGCATGAAGATCACCCAGGACGTGCGCGACTTCGCCGCCGCCCAGGGCATCAGCGACGAGGCCGCACTCACGAAGGGCATGCAGACAAAGTCCGTCGAATTCGTCAGACAGGGGGCGGAGGTCTATCGGAAGCTCTAGACCATCGCCGACCGCATACGAAACGAAAGGGGCTGCAATGCGCCCCCTTTCTTCATTTACTAATCGACTTCTGCTTGATGTCTTGGCGGCTGAACCTGTCTCGCGAAAGGGCTGAAATCTCCGCCTTGCAACCGGAAAAACGCGGGCGGCGCGGCGACAACCCGCGCCTCTGCGTTTGAGGAACCCCTCCGATCAGGGGTGTCGACGGCCTTTACACGAGCCGGGGCTGAGCGAACTAAATACGTTATTGCCTGGTTCGCGGGAACCGGAAGTCGCGAGCTGCTGGGCGCATCACTGCCGTCATTCCGCACGCGCGTTTGATTCCTTTTTCATCAATACGCCTCGCAATTCCGCATTGTTATTGAATACCAGCCGTCTCTACCGAAGTTGCAGGCAAACCTGCATGCAGCGCCCCATCGGAGACAACGGTTGGAGACAGGGCAGGTGCCAACCCACGCGGCAAACCTGGAATAACGTTTGCTTACATTCTCCGGAGCAAAATCGCCATCCGTCGCATCCCATCCGGAGATCACCAAGAATGAAAAAACGGGGTCATCAGTTCCTCGCACTCGCGCTGTCCATCAGCAGTTTCGCCGCCACCGCGGCAGACCAGCTTGTATGGTCGGAGACTTACCAGCAGTTCCTGCCGAGATCCGCGAACATCGGGTCGCTCAATACGGGGTCTTCAGTACCGGGCTCGACGTCGAGCGCACTGGTCACCAGCGCAAGCGAGGTCAAGGGGCCAAATGGCGTGGAGTTCGTTGCGGGCCGCATCTGGTGGGCCGACCAGCAGCTGGGCTTGATCGGCTCGGTCAAGGCGGATGGTTCGGATTTCAAGTCCTATGCGGCCAGCAACCCGTACGACATCGATGTGTATGGCACCACGCTGTACTGGACGAGCCTGAATACCGGCCAGATCAAGACGATCGACCTGTCGGCGGCCAATCCGCTCTCGGTGAACCTGAAGTTCGGGCTGGCTTCGCCGTTCGCGATCGACGTGACGGCTGACGGCATCTACTGGAGTCAGGTCGCCAGTTCGAACCGGCTGATGCGTTCGAACCTTGATGGCTCGAACGTGCAGACGCTGCTGACCGGCGTGCAGTCGTACGACTTCGAGGTCGTCGGGAACTACATCTATCTGAGCACGACCGACGGCTTCGTCAAGCGCTCGAACCTCGACGGCAGCGGGCTGGTGACGCTGGCCAGCGGGCTGGGCTTCCTGAATGGCATCGACGTCACCGGCACCGCGATCTACGTGTCGATGCTCGAAGGTGTGACGACACTGCCCGGTGGTACGCAGACACTGGGCGCCGGCCGCATCTTCGGCATGGCACTCGACGGCAGCGGTGCCACCGAAATCCACCGCGGCCAGGAAATCTACGATCCCATGCTGCCGTTCAGCCCGTCGAAAGTGCGTGGCGTGGCGGTGCTGGCCGTTCCCGAGCCGGAATCCCATGCGCTGATGCTGGCCGGTCTGGGGTTGATCGGTCTGGCTGCGCGTCGCCGCCGGCCTGACTGAGATTTCACCCCGCAATGAAAACGGGCCACAATCGCGGCCCGTTTTCATTCATCGCGGCAACATCAGTTCAGACGCCGCGTTCCTTGAGCCAGTCCAGCGTGAGCTTCCAGCCATACTGCGCAGCGGCCACGTTGTAAGTCGGACGGTAGTCGGCGTGGAAACCGTGATTGACGTTCGGGAACACGATGATCTGCGAACCGCTGCCGGACGCGTCGATCTCGGCACGCATGCGATCCACCGTCGCACCGGGCACGAAGCCATCCATGCCGGCGTACAGGCCGAGCACCGGCACCTTGAGCGTGGCGCCGATGTCGACCGGATCGACCGGCTTGATGTCCGATTTCATGCCGTCGAGCAGGCCATAGTAGGCCACGCCTGCCTTCACCTTCGGGTTGTGCTGCGCATACAGCCACACGGTGCGGCC
>DATCUL010000275.1:0-5040 GCA_036567405.1 Methyloversatilis sp.
CGCCGGTCGGGCCGGCGCGCCTTGCGTGCGCCATCGTCAGGTCGCCGGTGCCGGCGGCGACGTCGAGCACGCGCTGCCCCGGGCGCACGCCGGCCATTTCTATCGCGAAGGCCTTCCATGCGCGGTGAAGGCCGGCCGACATCAGGTCGTTCATGATGTCGTAACGGCGGGCGACCGACGAGAATACGCCGGCCACGCGGCGGGCCTTGGCCGCTTCAGCGACCCGTTCAAAACCGAAATCCGTGGATTGATCGCTCATTGCCGTGCTCAGTGCTTGTGGCCGCAGCCACCACCGCCCGCGCTGCCGCATCCGCCGCCGTGCGCCGGTGTGACCGGCGTCAAGGCCGGGTCGCGGCTGGCGCCGGCCGCCTCCAGGCGGGCCAGATAGTCGCCCCACAGCGCCTGCTGGTGTTCGCCCAGGAGATAAAGGTAGTCCCAGGAATAGATGCCGCTGTCGTGGCCATCCGAAAACACTGGCTTGATCGCATACGAGCCGACCGGCTCGACCCGCGTGATGTCGACATCGCGCTTGCCGACCTGCAGCGTTTCCTGGCCAGGTCCGTGGCCGCGCACTTCGGCCGACGGCGAGCAGACGCGCAGGAACTCGAACGGAAAGCTGAAGTGACGGCCGTTGTCGAAGCTGACGTCCATCAGTTTCGATTTCTGCTGCACCTTGATTTCGGTGGGGATCGGGGTGTCCTTGTCCAGTCCAGCCATGATGTTCCGGTTCCGCTGCGAAGAACCGGGATGATACCGCGCGGGCATCGTCATCGGTCCGACGGTGTTCGGCAGCGCCGGTCTGTGCTGTCATTAAAACGTCACCGTACTGAAATAGACTGCCGCTCAACCCGTCACGGAATCCACGTCTTACGCCATGGCCCGAATACTTGTTGTCGAGGACGAACCGTCCATCCAGGAACTGATCAGCGTCACGCTGACGCGCACCGGTCACGAACCGCTGCGCGCACCTGACGCCGAAACCGCATTGCGTCTGCTGCAGGCCGAATTGCCGGATCTGGTGCTGCTGGACTGGATGCTGCCGGGCCAGAGCGGCATCGATCTGGCCCGTCGCCTGCGTGGCGACGAACGTACGCGCAGCGTGCCCATCATCATGCTGACCGCGCGCGGTGACGAACAGTCCAAGGTCACCGGTCTGGAAACCGGGGCCGACGACTACGTGACCAAGCCGTTCTCGCCGCGTGAACTGGCGGCCCGCATCAAGGCGGTGCTGCGCAGGCAGAAGCCGCAGGCGACCGAGGATCCGGTCGAGATCGGCGGTCTGCGCCTGGATCCGGCGACCCATCGCGTCACCGCGCACGGTACGGCAGTCGTGCTCGGCCCGACCGAATTCCGCCTGCTGCACTTCTTCATGACCCACGCCGAACGCGTGCATTCGCGCGCTCAGCTGCTCGACAGCGTGTGGGGCGACCATGTGTTCGTCGAGGAGCGTACGGTCGACGTGCATATCCGCCGCCTGCGCGGCGCGCTCGAAACCAGCGGGCACGACGCCCTGATCCAGACTGTGCGTGGCAGCGGCTATCGCCTGTCCAGCCACAGCGAGTGAGCCGGATCGCCCTGGGTCCGCGCATAATCCGCGCGGTGAAGGGAATCGACATCAATGCGTGAATTCTGGTTCAGGGCCGTGCTGCGCATAGCGCTGGTCGGTGCATGCGTGCTGGTCGGCGTGGCCAGCGGCTATCTGGTGGCGGCGCTCGTGCTCGCCTGCGTCGTGCTGCTGGTCGGCAGTCTGCGTGATCAGTACGAAATCGGCCGCTTCGACCGCTGGCTCAATTCGACCAGCGAGGCCGAACTGCCGGACGGCGGCGGGCAGTGGGAATTCCTTTTCGCCAAGCTGGCCCGGCGCGAGCGCAATGCGCGCCTGCAGCGCGAGGACCTGCGCAACCGACTGGAACGCATGCGCGAGGCGAGCCGGGCCATGCCTGACGGCACGCTCATCATGTCGCGCGACGAACTGATCGAATGGCTCAACCCGATGGCCGAGGAGCATCTCGGGCTGGACGGCCGGCGCGACATCGCGATGCCCATCCTCAATCTGGTGCGCCAGCCGGAATTTGCCGGTTATCTGCAGTCCGGCGACTACGCCGAGCCGCTGTCCATGCCGTCGCCGCGCCAGCCGGGGCGCACGCTGCAGCTGCGCGTGGTGCCGTTCGGCGATGACCAGAAGCTGCTGCTGACGCGCGATGTCACCCAGCTGGAAAAACTCGAAACGATGCGCCGCGACTTCGTTGCCAACGTATCGCACGAAATGAAGACGCCGCTGACCGTCATCCATGGTTTCCTCGAGACGCTGGAGGATGCGCTGCCCGAACTGCCGCACGAACAGGCGCTGTCCTTCATCAGCATGGCGCAGCAGCAGTCGGTGCGCATGCAGCGGCTGGTCGACGACCTGCTGACGCTGTCGGCACTGGAGACCGATACGCCGATGCCGGAAGAACCGGTGGACATGCGCAACCTGCTGGACATCGTGCTGATCGAGGCGAACGCACTGTCCGGCGGACGCCATGAGGTGACGCTGGACGCGGACGGCGACGCTGGTCAGCTGAGCGGCTGCGCGCGCGATCTGCGCAGTGCGCTCGGCAATCTGGCCAGCAATGCGGTGCGCTACACGCCGGACGGCGGCACGGTGCGCCTGCGCTGGCGCATCGTCGACGGCTGCGGTGAGTTTTCGGTCGAGGACGACGGCATCGGCATCGACGCTCAGCACATACCCAGGCTGACCGAGCGCTTCTACCGTGTCGACCGCGGGCGTTCGCGCGAGACCGGCGGTACCGGCCTCGGGCTGGCCATCGTCAAGCACGTGCTGGAGCGTCACCAGGCGACACTGCAGATCGACAGCCAGCCGGGCAAGGGCAGCTGCTTCACGGTACGTTTCCCGGCACGCCGGACCTTGTACAAGTCGGGCGCTGTGCCCGCCTGACGGATACTGCGTTCAGGCCCGGCTCAGGCGTTCGGAAGTTCGGTGAAGGCCACGCGCTCGTAATTGGCACCGAATGTGTTCAGGCGCACCAGCCGTACGCGGCGCAAGGTCTCATTGAGATAGATTTCGAGCAGCCGCTCCGGCTGGAACCAGCCGCGCGGCAGCACCAGCATGGCTTCCTCGCCCATGATCTGTACCGGCGGCAGCAGGAAGGCCCGGCTGAAGCGCTCGGCCGCCACGCCCTCCTCGGCCAGGGGACGCAGTGCGATCGCGCGCGGCGTGCCTGGCAGCACGTGCAGGCCGGTCAGCAGATGCGCGTCGTGTTCGACCATCAGCCAGGACACCCGGGCCAGACGCCAGTGTTCCGAGTCTGGCCCGAATACGGCCAGCAACTGCGAATGTTCTACCGGCCCGGTGTCCGGCGGCGCGCGCAGACGGTAGCCCATCACGCTGTGGTCCAGCATGGCCCAGCGCTGCGTCGGATAGTGCGCGCGTGCGCTGGCCTGGCGCACCGCGAGTCCGGCGCCGTCGTGAGCCCGTTCGCCGAAGGTGACGATGTCGACGAAGTCGCTGTGACTGTAGATGCGCGCCGGCGGTGGCTGCACGAACTCGGCGCCCGAAATGAAGAAGTGCATGGCCTCGAAGCCGAGCGCGATGTCTATCTCGCCTTCGCCGGCACGCCGCTGGAAGCGGCGCGGGTTCGCAGCATGACACCAGGGTTTGTACAGCTGCAGCAGCAGGCGCCCTGCCGAAACCGGATGGCAGTCCACACCCAGTCCCAGATGCTCGGGCGACAGACCCTGCTTGAGACCGGCCACGACCCGCTCGATCTCGCTGGCCAGCCGGGCCGACCCGAGCCGGCGCAGATGCGGCGTGCGTGCAAACACCTCGAGCGGTTTGGCTCCGTTGTCGCGGTTCAGGTCCACCGCGTAGGTCTTGGCGTCGGTGCCGCCGAATACCGGCATGATTTCGGTCAGGCTGGCGTACTGGTCGGCCCAGCGGCACACCCACTCGAATTCGCGCGGATTGCGGCCGTAGGGATTGGACAGGTCGATCAGCAGTACGCAGCAGTACGATTCGGCGGCGCTCTGCGGATAGCCGCCCTCCTTCAGGTTGTCGGGCACGGCCTGCGTGGCAAAGCCCCATTCCTCGGCGGTGCTGAAGTAGCCGTGCAGATCGAGCCAGATGCCACGCGGTATGGTGCGACGCGCGCGAAAATATTCGATCACCGCGCGTCCGGCGTACAGCACACAGCGCTGGCAGATCAGCGCCAGCTGGCTTTCGGTGAGCGGATGGACGCCGGCGCTTTCCGCCGCCTGGGCATAGCCTTGCGCCATGGCCAGCCAGAGTGCGACGACCTGACGCAGCACGGCGTCCTCGGCGCTGCCCGGTATGACCGGCCGGCTGCTGTAGCGCGCCGCCAGACTTTCCTGCAGGAAGTGCAACGGCGCGCGCATCGCCTCGAGCACGTCGATGTAATCGGCGGCACGCGGTGAGGTCTGGCGCAGGCCATAGAGCAGCCGCGTCAATGTGTCGCGCACGCGCGGCACATTGGTCAGCGGCAGTTCAGCGATCAGTGTCTTGCACTGATGCGGGTCGCGGTAATTCAGCGTTCCGGGCGGCTGACCGTTCATGCGACCGGCTCGATGCGTGCCAGATCGAAGTCGGCGCCCCGTTCCAGCGATTCGACCAAGCGTACGCGACGCCTGCTGCCGTCGCCGGACAGCAGGATGTCGCGCGACTTGCGGTACCAGCCTGAAGGAAGTGCCACACATTCCGGCTGGCCTATGCGCTCGACCGCCGGCATCAGCAGGCCGCGTCCTTCATTGCTGCCCAGTCCGTCGGCCGTACGCAGCAGTTCGACCGGCTTCGGTGCGCCGGCCAGCAGGCTGATGCCCATCTGCAGTTCGTTGCCGGTCGCCATGGTCCAGCACACATGGGCAAGCATGAAGTGCGGTGATTGCTCGGGCTGCACGACCACCAGCATGCCGTTGCCGACGCGTGCGCCGTCGAAGCTGGCGCGCCGGCCCAGGCGCAGCCCGCTCGCGCTGTCGTCAACGATGCGCCAGTCCTCTATCTGGTAGCTGGTCGCCACCGTCTCC
>DATCUL010000276.1:0-18500 GCA_036567405.1 Methyloversatilis sp.
CTGGTTCGAATGCCTTGATAAGGCGTGAGATCGACGAGACCGTGATTCGTCGGGCTGCCGTGGTCGCGGTCGATTCCCGTGCCACCGCGCTGCGTGAATCCGGCGACCTTCTGCCTGCGCTCGAAAAAGGACGGTTGTCCGAATACGGCATGGTCGAGATGGGTGAGCTGCTGACCGGAATGCGGACAGGGCGCCGGAGCGACGGAGACATCACCTTGTTCGAATCGCAGGGCATGGGCATACAGGATCTGGTGCTTGCATCGCGTCTGCTGGACAAGGCGCGGGCAGCTTCGCTCGGGACGGAATTGCCGTACTGACGCAGGTCCCAGACCGTCATTTGCGAGCACCCAGCGTGATATTCCACCGACTGCCGTGCAAGCCGGTTTGACTGTGTTGAGGCTGAACTGCAAGAATATGCGACAGACTACTGTTTTTCCGCGATAGTTATGCTTTGTCGCGGATCAGGCAGTACGCACAATAATCAGATCAGACGGTCACCGGCACCCGTTACAGGGGACGCCATAACTTTGCGGGGGTGAGTGTGGCCAAAGGCGCTGTATGGAAGACGGATTGGTTCCTGGGCGTGGTCATCAGCGTCCTGTTCCTACTTTCAGGCCAGTCGGACCTCATCCAGAGCCTGGAACGCAAGGCTTACGACGTTGGTGTTGCGGCCACATCGCGTACTCCCAGTCCACGCATCGCCATCATCGCGATCGACCAGCAGAGCATCGACAACATCGGCCGCTGGCCGTGGCCGCGCGATGTGCACGCACGCATGGTCGACAAGCTTGCCGAAGCGCAGGCCAAGGTCGTCGGTACGACCATCTTCTTCGCCGAACCGCAACTCGACCCGGGGCTCGTCTATATCAACCGGCTTCTGGCGCTGGAGAAGCAGGTCCGTGATCAGGCTCAGCAACCGCTGACGGAAGCGGCTCAAGCGGACGTTGCGACCCCGGTTGCGGGGCCACTCGATGCCTTTGGTGCCCTGCTACATGAGGCCGAAGGAGCGCTCAACACCGACCGGCAACTGGCGCAGAGTGTGGCGAAGGCGGGCAATGTCGTTCTGCCGATGCTCTTCCTGGACGGTGAACCGCAAGGTCGCCCGGACAAGGCCCTGCCTGAATTCGTCCGCAACATGGCGCTCAAGCATGTCGAAGGCACCGAACCGCTGCCGCCGCTGACGCTCGATGTGTCGGCGGGGGTAATCGATCCGCTGGGCAAGGTCGCCGCAGGCATCGGTCACCTGAATCCGTCGATCGATCGCGATGGTGGTTTCCGTCTGCATCCGCTGGTGATGACGCACTTCGACCAGCTCTACCCGTCGGTGCCGCTGCTGCTGGCGGCAAAAAGCCTGAACCTCGGCGTGGACGACATCGTCGTCAAGCTCGGTGAGTCGGTGTCGCTTGGCAGGCTGAAGGTGGCGACCGATTCCGGTCTTGGCATGTACAGTTTCTATTACCGCGGTGTTGACGGAAAGCCGGCTTTCCCGGTCGATTCGTTCTTCGACGTGATGAGCGGCAAGATTCCGCTCGACAAGTATCGCGACAAGGTCGTTCTGATTGGCCAGACGGCGCCCGGCATCGGCAATTTCTACGCGACACCGGTGTCTCCGGCTATGTCCTCGGTCGAGGTGATGGCGCACGGACTGTCGAGCATTCTGCAGGGCCACTTCTTCGTGACACCTTCGTGGGCGCTGGCGGCCGAACTCGGGGTGTTCCTGCTGGTGGCGCTCTATCTCATCGTGCTGCTGCCGCGCTTGAAGGCCGGACTCGGCGCTGGCGTGACGGCCGGCCTGTTTGTCGCGCTGCTGGCCACTCATTTCTTCCTGATGACCGGACAGCTCATATGGCTGCAGCTGATGCTGCCGGCGACGCTGCTGCTGGTCGGCCATCTGCTGCTGACGACCAAGCGCTATCTGGTCACGGAACGCGGCAAGGTCAGATCCGACGAGCAATCAGCCGAATCGAACCGCATGCTGGCGCTGGCCTTCCAGGGGCAGGGTCAGCTCGACATGGCGTGGGACAAGTTCCGCCAGGTTCCGCTGTCCGACGCAGTGATGGAGAATCTGTACAACCTCGCGCTCGACTTCGAACGCAAGCGCCAGTTCAACAAGGCGGAGAGCGTGTTCCGCCACATGGCTGATTTCAATCCGAAGTTCAAGGATCTGGAAACCCGGGTCAAGCGTGCCAAGGCGATGTCCGAAACCGTGATGCTCGGTGGCGGTACCGGCGGGCGGACGAACACCAGCATTCTCGAGGACGGTACGGTCGAAAAGCCGATGCTGGGCCGCTACCAGGTCGAGAAGGAACTGGGCAAGGGGGCGATGGGGGTCGTTTATCTCGGTCGGGATCCCAAGATCAATCGCGTCGTCGCGATCAAGACCATGGCCCTGTCGCAGGAATTCGACGAGGACGAGCTGGCGGACGTCAAACAGCGCTTCTTCCGCGAGGCGGAAACCGCCGGCCGGCTGAATCATCCGCACATCGTCACCATCTTCGATGCCGGCGAGGAGCACGATCTGGCCTACATCGCCATGGAGTTCCTGAAGGGCCGGGATCTGGTGCCTCAGACCAAGCAGGGTCAGCTGCTTCCGCTACCCAAGGTGATGGATATCGTTGCGCGCGTTGCCGAGGCGCTCGCGTACGCGCACGGCAACAACGTCGTCCATCGTGACGTGAAGCCGGCCAACATCATGTACGAACCGGAATCCGATCAGGTCAAGGTGACCGACTTCGGCATCGCACGCATCACCGATTCGTCGCGCACAAAGACTGGCATGGTGCTCGGTACGCCGTCCTACATGTCGCCCGAACAGCTGGCCGGCAAGAAGATCGATGGACGTTCCGACCTGTTCTCGCTTGGCGTGATGCTGTTCCAGCTGGTCTGCGGCAAGCTGCCGTTCGAAGGTGAGTCGATGGCGCAATTGATGTTCCGCATCGCGAACGAGGCGCATCCCGACATCCGTGACATCCGTCCGGATGTGCCGGACTGCCTGTCGGCCATCATCGACCGGGCGCTGGCCAAGGATGTCGAAGCGCGGTATCAGTCGGGCAACGACATGGCAGCCGATCTGCGTACCTGCTCGGGTAACCTTACACAATCCATCACACAAGTCGATTTCGATATCTGACATGACTCAGGATCTCAGCCAGGCACTGCAGATGGTGAGCCGCAGCCATGCGGGCATGGTGCGCACCCATAACGAGGATGCTGTGTTCACGCGTGCCGATGTCGGGCTCGCGGTGCTCGCCGACGGCATGGGCGGCTACAACGCCGGTGAAGTGGCCAGCGGAATGGCGACCGCAGTCATAGGTGCGGAACTTGAGCGAGGCCTTCTGGACGACAAGCGCAATGTGTCGGAAATGCTCGAGGCAGTGATCGGCAGTGCAAACAACGCCATCTATCAGGCGGCCGAGAGTCAGCCGCAGTACTCCGGCATGGGCACCACCCTGGTCATGGGTGTGTTCCGCGACAACCACCTATCCGTAGCGCATATCGGTGATTCGCGCATGTATCGGCTGCGTGGCGGGGTTTTCGAGGTGGTGACCCGAGATCATTCGCTGTTGCAGGAGCAAATCGACAGCGGCATGATTACGGAAGAGGATGCGCGTCGCTCGCAGAACAAGAATCTGGTTACCCGCGCGCTGGGTGTGGATCCGGAAGTCGAGCCGGAGATACATACCTATGAGACTGTGCCCGGCGACCTCTACCTGTTCTGTTCGGACGGGCTGAACGACATGGTCGAAAACGACGATATCGCGCTGACGTTGCAGGCGCTGTCGGCGAATCTGGAGCTGGCGGCCGAGCAACTGGTTCAGATGGCAAACGACAACGGCGGGCGCGACAACGTGTCGGTGATACTGGTCAAGGTGTTGCAGCCCTTTCCGGCGACGGAACGCGGCTGGCTGGCGCGCCTGCTTGGATGGTTGAAGTAAAGGGACTGGAAAATGGCAAAACTCATACTCAGCATGGATGGTCTGGTCCTCAAGGAATTGCCGCTCCTGAAGGAACGGACGACCATTGGGCGCAAACCGCATAACGACATCCAGATCGACAATCTGGCGATCAGCGGCGAGCACGCTGTCATTGTCACCATCCTCAACGATTCCTTCCTTGAGGACATGAACAGCACGAACGGCACCTATGTGAATGGTCAGCCGATCAAGAAGCATTTCCTGCAGAACAACGATGTCGTTGAACTCGGCAAGTACCGCCTGAAGTACATCAACGAGACGCCGACGCAGTCGCAGGCGCCGGATTTCGAGAAAACCATGGTGCTGCGGCCGGACATGATGCGCAAGGCACCGGCGGATGCGCCGGCAGCATCACCGACGCGCCCGCAGACCGACACGCAGACGGGGTTCAGGCCGGGGCAGTCGCTGCCTGCGGGGTCGTCGATCGGTGGCTCCAGCCTGCCGCCTCCGCCTCAGCCGCTCGCGCCGTCCGCTCCGCCGCCAACTGCGGCGAGTGCAAATCAACTGGGTGCGATACAGATACTGAATGGCGCCAATGCCGGTCGCGAACTGGAACTGACCAAGACGCTGACCACGCTCGGCAAACCGGGCCTGCAGGTGGCTGTGATCACGCGCCGGCCCCAAGGTTACTTCATCACCCATGTCGAAGGGGCCAATCTGCCCATTGTCAATGGCAGGCAGCTCGACGCACAGGCCCACCCGCTTGAGGACCACGACGTGATCGAAATTGCCGGGGTCAAAATGGAGTTCTTCATCAAGCGCTGATTCAGGAACTGACTCCATGCCGCTGCCTACGGCGCCAGCCGCCAGCTATCGTGAGGGGGGCGCGCCTGTCGGCGGTTGGCCGGTATGCGCCCGGCTGTTGCGATGAATCAGCATATCCTGCGCCATGGCATCGGCGCGCTGCTGTTGCTGTTGCTGCTCGGACATGCGGCGCGGCTCTACCAGATTCCCGTTCTGGGCAATCTGGACCAGATTGCGTACGACACGAAGCTCAAGATGACGATGCCGCGCGACGTCGACAAGCGCGTGGCGATCCTCGACATCGATGAGCGCTCTCTGGCCGAGATCGGGCGCTGGCCGTGGGGGCGGGAGCGGCTGGCGACCCTGCTGGATACGCTGTTCGATCATTACGGCGTCAGCCTGCTGGGCGTAGACGTCGTTTTCGCGGAACCGGACGCGAGTTCGGGTCTGCCTGCGCTGGAGCGGCTTGCGTCTGACCAGCTGGCTGGCAACGCCGATTTTCGGACTGCTCTGGAACAGTTGCGGCCGCAACTCGACTACGACGAGAAGTTCGCGGAAGCGCTCAAGGACCGTCCGGTCCTGCTCGGCTATTACTTCAGCGATCGCGGCGATGGACTGAACAGCGGCGCGTTGCCTGATCCGATATTGCCGTCCGGCACTTTCCGTGGACGCAACATCGCCTTCGCATCGTTCAACAGCTTCGGTGCCAATCTGCCCCGCTTTCAGCAGTCGGCGCTGGGCGCCGGGCATTTCAATCCACTGCCCGACTTCGACGGCCTGAATCGTCGCGTGCCGATGCTGGTCGAGTACAAGGGGGCCTATTACGAGTCGCTGTCGCTGGCCATCGTCCGTACATTGCTTGGCAGCCCCAAGCTGGTGCCGGGGTATCCGGATGCCGGCTTCTTTGCCGGGGCGGCGCGCGACTACGCCGGACTCGAGTGGCTGGACCTTCCAGCCAGGAAGGGGACACTGAGGGTGCCGGTTGATGAAAACGTCGCGGCGCTCATCCCCTATCGTGGTCCACAAGGCAGTTTCGCCTATCACTCGCTGGCGGATGTGCTGGCCAAACGCACACCGGTGGATGCGCTGAAGGGCCGCATCGCCCTGCTGGGTACGACCGCCCCCGGTCTGCTCGATCTCCGGGCGACGCCGGTCGGCAGTACCTATCCCGGGGTCGAAATACACGCGAATCTGATTGCCGGAATGCTCGACGGACGCATCAAGCACCGCCCGCAATACGTCACCGGCTTCGATATCGTCCTGCTGCTGCTGGTCGGTGGCGTGCTGATTTGGGCGCTGCCACGATTGTCACCGCAAGGCGCGACACTGCTTGCCGGCGGCGCACTGCTGGCGCTCGTGGGCATGAATTTCGCGTTCTGGCAGTTCGCCGATTTCGTGCAGCCGCTGGCGGCCTCGCTGCTGCTGGTGGTCGGGCTGTACGCGCTGAACATGTCCTACGGCTATTTCTTCGAATCCCGCTCCAAGCGGCAGTTCGCGCGGATGTTCGGTCAGTATGTGCCACCGGAGCTGGTCGAGGAGATGAGCCGAAATCCGGAGCATTACAGCATGGAGGGGCGCAATGCCGAACTGACCGTGCTGTTTTCCGACATTCGGGGCTTCACGACCATTTCGGAGGGGCTGGAACCGAAACAATTGACGCAGCTCATGAACGAATACCTGGGCCAAATGACGACGGTCATTCAGGATCAGCGCGGAACGCTCGACAAGTATATCGGCGACGCGATCATGGCTTTCTGGGGGGCGCCGGTCGACGATGCGGAGCACGCCGGACATGCGGTCAAGGCAGCACTGCGGATGCACATGGCGCTGGCTGAACTGAACCGTTCGCTGACTGCTCGCGGGTGGCCCGAACTCAAGATTGGCGTCGGCCTCAATACCGGTCCGATGACAGTGGGCGACATGGGGTCGCCAGTACGCAAAGCCTATACTGTCATGGGCGACGCGGTGAATCTGGCATCCAGGCTGGAGGGGCTGACCAAGCAGTATGGTGTGGGTACGCTGGTCGGTGAGGCGACGCGTCGCGCGGTCAAGGATGTCGTATTCCGCGAGATCGATCGCGTGCGGGTGAAAGGCAAGGATGAGCCGGTGTCGATCTATGAACCGCTTGCCCTCGAAAGCGACTTCGATCGCGCGCGTCTGGAAGAGCTGAAGTTGTGGAATCTGGCGCTGCGCCAGTTCCGGGGCCAGGAGTGGGATCAGGCCGAGCTTACGCTGTTCAACCTGCAGCGCATGGCGCCGCAGTGTGCGCTGTACCGGATCTATTCGGATCAGATTGCGCACTATCGTCGAGAGCCGCCGGGCAGGGATTGGGACGGCGTACGTACTTTTGAAACGAAATAGTCATGTTGCGCACGGGGAGCAGATGAGGATACGGGTACTCGGCTGTAGTGGTGGCATAGGAGGGGCGAACCTGCGCACCACCTCGCTGCTGGTCGATGACGACATCCTGATAGATGCCGGGACAGGGGTCGGCGATCTGTCGATCGCCGAACTGGCCCGCATCGATCATGTGTTCGTCACCCATAGTCATCTTGACCACATCGCCTGTCTGCCGCTGATGGTCGATACGGTCGGTGAGCTACGGGAGCAGCCGCTCACCGTCTGGACGACAGCGCCGACGCTCGAAGTGCTGCGTCGTCACATCTTCAACTGGTCGATCTGGCCGGATTTCACTGAAATTCCGTCGGCCGAACGTCCCTTCATGCGTTTTCGCGAGTTGCGCGTCGGCGATGAGATCGATCTCGGCGGACGGTCCATCCGTGTGCTGCCGGCGCAGCACACGGTGCCTGCAGTTGGTTACGCGGTGCGCTCGGCAGGCGGCGCACTGGCATTCTCGGGCGATACCACTGTGTGCGACGAGTTCTGGGAAGCGGTCAATGCGATACACGATCTGCGCCATCTGATCATCGAAACAGCGTTTCCTGACCGTGACCGCCAGCTTGCGCTGATGTCGCGCCATCTGTGCCCCGACATGCTCGCCGGCGAGCTCGCGAAGCTGACCCGTCAGGCGGAAATCTACATAACCCACCTGAAACCCAGCCAGATGGACATCACCATGCGCGAGATCGCCGACACGCTCGGCGCACGCAAGCCACACATGTTGCGCAACAATCATGTTTTCGACTTCTGATCGGCGCCTGCCATGCATGGCGGGGGCGGACCGGACAGGTACCAAGATCAGCAGCAACGGGGTGATCCGATGAGTGCAACGCTGCCACCGGCCAGCGACCTGGGGGCCATGAGCGACGTATCGAGCCGGCTGGCGTTCTTCAAGAACCTTCAGGGCGTGACGACCAAGATTCACGCCACGACCAATATCGACGAGATCATGCTTGAACTGTCGCAGGAGATTTCTGCACTGTTCAACGCCGACCGCTTGACCATCTACGTGCTCGGCGACGATCGCTCGACCATCGTATCCAAGGTCAAGACGGGTCTGAATTCGTTCAAGGATCTGAGACTGCCGCTGACCGAGCAGTCCATTGCAGGCTTTGTCGGCATGAGCAGGAAGCTGATGAACCTGCGTGATGTGTACGACGCGGAGGAACTGCGTTCCTATTCGCCGAGCCTGCATTTCCTCGATGGCGTCGACAAGAAGACCGGCTATCGCACGAAGCAGATGCTGGTGGCGCCGATCCTCGATCCGGAGAAGAAGGATCTGCTCGGCGTGGTCCAGCTGATCAACAACAAGTCCGGTCAGCCCTTTTCCGCTCTGGCGGAAGAAGGCCTGCTCAGCATGGCACATACGCTGGCGGTCGCCTTCCAGCAGCGGAACAAGCCGCAGCATGTGGTGAAGTCGAAGTACGACTATCTGGTGGTCGATGGCGTGATGTCGGCCCAGGAATTCGATCTGGCGTCGCGTGCGGCGCGGCGCAAGGGCGTCGACATCGAAGAGGTGCTGGCGCTGGACTTCCAGGTCAAGCTGCCGGCCATCGGCGCCTCGCTCTCCAAGTTCTTCGGCGTCGCGCACGAGCCGTTCAGGGCCGAGCGGATCAAGCCGATGGACCTGATCAAGAACCTCAAGCGCGAGTACCTGGAAGAGCAGCAATGGGTGCCAGTGGAAGAAGGCAAGGACGGCATCGTGATCGTCGCGCTCGACCCCGAAAAGGTCAAAAGCTCACGCGTCGTCAACAACATCTTCCCCAAATCGAAGCTGATCTACCGCGTCACGACGACCAAGGAATTCGTGCAGACGTTGGAGCAGTTCTACGGCGCCACCATGGACCAGACCAGCGTCGGTGACCTTCTGTCCGACATGCTGGGCGAGGAAGACGCGCTGGAGAGCAGTTCCGACGACATCACGGCGGCGGCCGACAACGAACTGGTACGGCTGGTCAACAGGATCATCATCGACGCCTACCAGCAGGGCGCGTCCGACATCCACATCGAGCCACGGCCGGGCAAGGACAAGACTCAGGTGCGCTTCCGCAAGGACGGAACGCTGCACCCTTACATCGAGGTGCCGGCCAGCTACCGCAGTGCGCTGGTCACCCGGCTGAAAATCATGTGCGACCTCGACATTTCCGAGCGCCGCAAGCCGCAGGACGGAAAGATCAAGTTCCGCAAGTTTGGCCCGCTGGACATCGAGCTGCGGGTGGCCACCATTCCTTCCGCCGGTGGCGTCGAGGACGTGGTGATGCGTATCCTCGCGGCCGGCGAGCCGATCCCGCTCGACAAGCTGGGCGTGCTGCCGGCCAATCTGGCAAAACTCAAGGAAGCAGTCAGCAAGCCGTACGGTCTGTTCTTCGTGTGCGGTCCGACCGGCTCCGGCAAGACCACCACGCTGCACTCGATACTCGGCTATATCAATACACCGGAAACCAAGATATGGACGGCTGAAGACCCGGTGGAAATCACGCAAAAGGGCCTGCGTCAGGTACAGATCAACAAAAAGGCCGGGCTGGACTTTCCGTCCATCATGCGGGCCTTCCTGCGCGCAGATCCGGACGTGATCATGGTTGGTGAAATGCGCGACAAGGAAACCGTGGCCATCGGCATCGAGGCTTCGCTGACCGGTCACCTGGTGTTCTCGACGCTGCACACCAACAGTGCGCCGGAATCCATCGTGCGCCTGCTGGACATGGGCATGGACCCGTTCAATTTCGCCGACGCGCTGCTCGGTGTGCTTGCCCAGCGCCTGGCCAAGCGTCTGTGTCCGACCTGCAAGGAAGCCTATCACCCTGACGCCGACGAGATGCGGCTGTTCCTCGACGAGTACTGCGCCGAACTGCGCAGCACGCCGGATTTCAGGATCGATGCCGACGGCGCGATGGACCGCGTGTTCAAGAGCTGGCTGACCGCCTACGCGGACGACAAGGGACGCTTCACGCTGTACCGGCCCAAGGGGTGTCCCGAATGCAGTGGCACCGGCTATCGCGGCCGGCTTGGCCTGCATGAGCTGATGATCGGTACCGATTCGATCAAGAAGAACATCCAGGAGCGCGAGCGTGTCGCCACCATGCTTGCCACGGCCCTGGAAGAGGGCATGCGCACGCTGAAGATGGATGGCATGGAGAAGGTGCTGTCCGGCGCGACCGACATGAAGCAGGTCCGTGCGGTGTGCATCAAATAGCAGGCACCGGAGCCGAGTGCGCCATGGACAAGCTGAATGATCTTCTGCGGCGGCTGGAGCAGCTCAACGAGATCGGCAGCGCCCTGTCCAACGAACGGAACATCGACGCGTTGCTGGAGAAGATACTGCTGGCGGCCAAGGCGATCACCCACGCGGACGGCGGCACGCTGTATCGCACCGACGAATCCGGCCAGCACCTGCGCTTCGAGATCCTGCGCACCGACTCACTGGGCATAGCGATGGGCGGCACCAGCGGCCATCCGATCGCTTTCCCTCCGCTGCCGCTGCACTGCGACGACGGCTCGCCCAATCTGTCTATGGTCGCCGCCTACAGCGCACTGCAGCGCCAGACGGTCAATATTGCGGACGCCTATCGCGCGGAAGGCTTCGATTTTTCCGGTACGCGCGCCTTCGATGCGCACACCGGCTACCGCTCGACCAGTTTCCTGACCGTACCGATGATGAATCACGAAGGTACGGTCATCGGCGTGCTGCAACTGATCAATGCGCTGAATCCGGTGACCGGTGAGGTCGGCGAGTTTTCCGACGCCGACCGCAAACTGGCCGAGTCGCTGGCTTCGCAGGCGGCGATCGCACTGACCAACCGGCAGCTGGTAAATCAGCTCGAAGCGCTGTTCGAGTCTTTCATCACGCTGATCAATGACGCGATTGACGAGAAGTCGCCGTATACCGGCGGGCATTGCCAGCGTGTGCCTACGCTGACCATGATGCTGGCCGAGGCGGTCAACGACACGACTGAAGGGCCGCTGGCCGATTTCACGATGTCGGATGCCGACCGCTACGAACTGAAGATTGCCGGGCTGCTGCACGATTGCGGCAAGGTCACCACGCCGGTACACGTGGTCGACAAGGCAACGAAACTGCAGACCATCTTCGACCGCATCGAGCTGATCGATACCCGGTTCGAGCTGATCCGCCGCGACATCGCGCTGGCCACACTGAACAGCCGCGTCAGCGCAGGTCCGTCGGCCAGCCCGATCGTGCTGGCGCAGATCGAGCGCCACGGCGCTGACCGGCTGCGCGAGATCGACGAGGACCGCGCCTTCCTGCATCACGCCAACATCGGATCCGAGCGCATGAGCGACGCCGACGTCGGGCGCGTGCACGACATCGCGCGGCGCTGGCGCTGGGCCGATTCACAAGGCGTCGAGCGGTCCTGCCTGAGCGACGAGGAAGTCGAGAATCTGACGATTCGCGCCGGCACGCTGACCGCGGCCGAACGCGAAATCATCAACTACCACATCGTGTCAACGATACGCATGCTCGAAGCGCTGCCTTGGCCGCGTCACCTGGCCAACGTGCCGGAGTATGCCGGCGGTCACCACGAGCGCATGGACGGCAAGGGCTATCCGCGCGGTCTGGCGCGCGATCAGATGAGTGTGCAGGCGCGCGTGATGGGTATCGCAGACATCTTCGAGGCGCTGACCGCCAAGGACAGGCCGTACAAGCGCCCGATGCGCCTGTCCGAAGCGTTGAACATCCTGGGCAGGTTTCGCCTGAACGGTCACATCGATCCCGATCTGTTCGATGTGTTCGTTCGGCAGAAGGTCTATCAGAAGTACGCAGAAGCCTGGCTCGACCCGGAACAGATCGACGACGTCGACCTGGCTGCAATTCCGGGTTTTCAGCCGTGAGCTGACAATTTGCGTCACATGCTGCCCGTGTGTGTCAGTACGACGGCATCTGTTTCGGACTGTGTCAACACGAGGGATAAAAAATCCTGCGGAAATTCAGTGCTTTGCAAAAAAGTGCTAAAGCTGGCACCTGCCTTGCTCGATATCATCCTGAGCGCATTGGCGCCCGTCCCGTTCAAACCCAGGAGAGTGATATGAAGAAGGTTCAGCAAGGTTTTACCCTGATCGAACTGATGATCGTCGTTGCCATCATCGGTATTCTGGCCGCCATCGCGCTGCCGCAGTATCAGCAGTACACGACGAAGGCGAAGTTCGCTGACGTGATCAGCCAGACTGAAGCTTACAAAACCGCCGTTGCACTGTGTTCGCAAGAGAATGCTGGCGTGCTGACCAGTTGCGATGCCGGAACCCAAGGCATTCCGGCTGTTCCTGCCGCTAACGCTAATCTGAGCAGCATGACGGTGACTGACGGTGTTATTACCAGTACCGCGACTGCGGCAGCCGGGGGATACACCTACGTTTCGACGCCCAGCCAGAATAATGGCGTGCTGAAGTGGACGACGTCGGGTACTTGCCTTGCAGCAAGCGTCTGCAAGTAATCTGACCGTTGTCCGAAAAAAAGACCGCATCTGCGGTCTTTTTTTTCGGACAGGGGACGGGGATAGAAATAGGTCCGGAGCCTGCTATCGGATTGGTGGAGAAGAGACTCCTCCGTCGGATGGATCCGGAGACTGAGCAGGTGCAGGTGTGGCCCTCAAAATCTCGCAACTCTGTGTCCAGCCAAGCGCGCATGCGAGCCAATTCTCTTCGCGTGCGCCCGATACTTTTCCCAATCCTTCCATTGCCTGTGCTTTGCCGGCGTGATATCGCGCAATACCTGGCGCTTGCTCAGCTGCGGTGTTGAAGTCCTTGAGGGCGAGATCGTATGACTTCATCATCAGATGGGCTGCGCCGCGGTCGTTGTATACTTCCGTGTAGTCCTGCCTGATGCTAAGAGCGCGATCGAAATCCTCGATGGCGTTCGGCAGGAATCCCTCACGTGACAGAGCCAATCCCCTGTTGTGATAAATGCGCGCCATGCCGGCCGCCTTGCCTTGCGAAGGTTCTTTTTCCGCTAATTTTGCGGCTTCGTCCCACAGATAGAACGAATGTCCGAAAGTCATGAGCTTGTTGAGCGAAAACGCACTGCAGGCAATGCCCAGCACAACGCCGATCGTTGCCGATGTGCGACGGGACATCCCAAGCAGGCCCAGTGCAAATAGAACGCTGAGTGCCGGGGCCCAGAGATAACTGCGGTAAAGCACGAAAATCTCCTGGATACGGACCGATGATATTTCGGTCGCGAACAACAGCCAGGGCGCCAGCAACGACAGTCCGATCAGTCCGGTGGCGCGACCGCGCCACAGCATCAGGCACGCCGCGACGGGGTAGGCGATGAAAGCCGCCGCAAAAGCCCAGTCCCGCAGCACTACCGGCGGCAACACGAATGGCTCTCGCATGTCGATCGACATCCACGCGCCATTCGGTACGATCCACAGCAACAGATACTTGAAGAACAGTCCGGCCTGGGTGAGTACGCTGAGCGGATAGACGAGCTCTTTCGGAATCGATGCATCGAGGGTATCCAGCATTTCCGAAGCGAGCGGTTCATAGGCCGAGCCGATCACCCGCTTGACGGTCAGCACCACGAATATCCCGATCACCGCGTACGCGGAGAACAGGCTCGCAAGTTCCACCTTTCCGGCACGCTGCGTCAGCTCGCTGCGGCGGTGCAGCAGCAGCAGTGCAGCACAGACTGCCGGCACCATCACCGCATGCTCCTTCGAGAATACCGCCAGCAGATAGAACGCAGCCGATGCCCAGAGACCGGCGCGCGAACCATTCAGGCCGCGCCAGAACGACAGCCAGCACAGCAGGCTGAACAGCGTCGCCATCACCGTCGTGCGCTGGATCAGGTAAGCGGCGCCATAGACCGCGGCCGGGTGGAGTACGAACAGCAACGCGGCGAACAGCGCGGCCCAGCGGGCGTCAAGTGCGCCGTCCCGCGGTGGTGCCAGATCTGCGAGCAGTCGCCGGATCAGCGCGTACAGCGCCAGTCCGGTTGCGGCATGAAGGATCAGGTTGCCGATGCGCTGCCACAGGATGGCGTCACCGAGCAGTGTGAAGGTCAGTCCGTGAGAAAAGTAGGCCAGCCAGCGCGGTCTCGGAACGAAGCCGTCGGCCACGTACCTTTCCGGATTGCCCTGCATGAAGAAGTACTGGTCGTCGAACACCAGCGGGTTGTTCAGGAAGCCGCCGTAGAGCAGCGTGACGAGTACGGGTATCAGCGCGGGAATCAGCAGTGGCGATAAGCGGCGCATCATGGCGTGAAGCCGGGTGTTGTTCACTGTGGTGATGACCTCTGCGACGGGGTGATGTCAGCCGTGCGATCCGCCGCTGTACCGGTCGGTCAGACGGTCGGGCGCGGGATGGTTCAATGCACCGGAAACGGATCTTGCCGGATGGGTACCGCGAGATGCGAGGCGGATGTTACCCCGGCTCTGCTCAGCCGGGCACCTCGGTCTGGTCCGCGCCCAGACAGGCGCGCAGCACCGTCTGGGTTTCACCGTCACGCACGCGGTTGCTGAACCACCATATCGCCCCCTTCTTCACCGTCCAGTCGGCTTCCTGTCCTGACAGAAGCAGGGCTGCGAGCCGCCCAAGCGTTGGCTGATGGCCGACCACGAGTATGGCGCCGCCCGCCGTCGGCCATTCGGTTGCCGCGATCAGGTCGGCCACCGATGCGTCGGTAGCGAGCCGGGTTGATGTTTCAAAGGGCAGGCCCAGAGCCTGTGCCGTCTGCTGTGTGCGCGTGGTCGGGCTGACCAGAACGCGCGTGTGCTTCGGCAGGCGTGGCCTGAGCCACCGAGCCATCTGTGTCGCCTGGCGTTCGCCGCGCGACGAAAGCTTCCGCTTGGCGTCGGGGACGGTTTCGAGCGCTTCGGCATGACGCCAGAGTATCAAATCCATTCGGTGTCTCTCCTCGGGGCATTTCGGACGCGCCGCAGTGTGGGCGGGCTGCGTGACAGATCCATGACGGTACGGCGGGTGCGCTCAGTGCGGCAGGCGCATCCGTACCAGTCGTCCGAGCAGCTTCGGTGCACTGCCGACGATCGCCTGGTAGCGCGGCAGATGATGGTTTGCGATCAGCGACACCGTGGCCAGCAATGCCGGGTCCTTGCCGGCGATTGCCAGCAGGTGCGGCCCGGCCTGACTCAGGTCGTTCAGGAAACCGAGTTGCTCCTGTGCGTCGACCAGGGCGCCGAGCGCCTGCCGGCTCCGGCGCTCGCCGAGCAGCGGCGAGAAGAACTCGATGGCGTAGCGCAGCCGCTTGATGTTGATGCGCAGTGCGTGCAGCGCAGCGATGTCACCATCCGAGGCGTTGCGGGCAGCATCAAGCATGCGCGCGTGCGCGCGGGTGAGCCGCTTGTGGGCCAGCTTGCGCAGGTCTACGGCGTCGCCGTCGGGCGGCAGCCGGTAAAGGGTGTCGAGCAGCGCGATCATCAGTCTGGCCTGGCGGCCGTCCTGAAAGGCACCGAGCATGCGTGCGCGCGTCTGTTCGCGGGCGTTGCACAGAGCTGAGGCCAGACGCCGGATGTCGGGGGTGTCGTTACTCGCCAGAACCGGTGCCAGCAATTCCGATTGCAGCACGTCGCGGTCACGCAGTTCGCCCAGGTCCCGCGCCAGCGCGCGCAGCCGTGGCGCCAGTCCGGCTGCGGCGCCTTCCGGCAGGACGGACGAGAACAAGCGCAGTGCGCTGTGCAGGCGGCGCAGCGCGACGCGCATCTGATGGACGAATTCAGGTGCATCTGACCGCAGCGCGCCGGCTTCGTTGGTCTGGTAATGGGCGATGCAGTCGAGGGCAACCGTACGGAAGGCGCTGGCTGCGCCGAGCCGCGGATCGATCGGTGAACGGCCGGCACGGGTCGCGACCGGAAGCGCGCC
This sequence comes from Methyloversatilis sp., assembly GCA_036567405.1. Taxonomy (GTDB): domain Bacteria; phylum Pseudomonadota; class Gammaproteobacteria; order Burkholderiales; family Rhodocyclaceae; genus Methyloversatilis. The sequence continues at coordinate 15,951 of DATCUL010000276.1, forward strand.
TTCGACCAGATCGTAAGCGCGCTGTGCCTTGCTGCGTGACTCGGCACGCAGCGGCAGCGACTGCGCCAGTCGGCCGGCGACGTCGAACAGCATCTCGATGGGAGCGCCTGCCAGTTCCAGTTCCAGTTCGGAAATGACTTCCTGCTTGCCGCCGGCTTCGATGACGCCACGGTCCGCCATCAGCAGCAGTTCGCCACCTCCACCTGTTGCAGCGAAGCGCCACTCGCGACGTTCGAAGCGGGTGTCGAACACGGCGGAAAGTGCGCCGTCATCGCGAAGTTTCTCCAGCAGGCTGCGCACGGCCGCATCCTCGACCTGCGAGAAATCGAATTTTCCCGAGAAAGGCTGTTCCCATTCCGGCCGGGACGACAGTCCGCCGCTTGCCGTGCTGGCACATTTGACGGTCTGCAGCCAGTGCCGCCCAGCCTGGCGCAGCCGCAGCGCGACGCGCTGCTGACGCAGCGCGAAGTCCGGCGTGTCGAAGTAGAGATTGCGCAGCGTCTGGCGGTGCGGCGCCGCGATGGCTTCGCGCAGCAGCGGATGCCGGGCGAAGGCGCGCCAGCCGTGGTCGGCAAGCACCAGTTTCAGTTCTGTTTCCCGGCCCATGTCCGTACCGTTTTTCCGGGCGTCATTACCCGCGACGGCACCGATGGTAGAACGAAACCCCGCTTCTTCGTCACCTCGGGCGGGAAAGAGGGGGCGTTGCGTCAGGCGGCCTGCCAGTGGCCGGATTTGCCGCCTGCCTTCTCCAGCAAACGTATGTCGCCGATCCGCATGCCGCGATCGACGGCCTTGCACATGTCGTAGATGGTCAGCAGCGCGACGCTGACTGCGGTCAGCGCTTCCATTTCGACGCCGGTCTGACCGGTGGTGCGGGCGGTGACTTCGCACAGCACGCGGTGCGTGTCGGCGTCGAGCGTGAAGTCGACGCTGACCTTGGTCAGCGCGATCGGATGGCACAGCGGGATCAGGTCGGACGTGCGCTTCGAGGCCTGGATGCCGGCGATGCGCGCGACGCCGAGCACGTCGCCCTTTTTTGCGTTGCCGGAACGGACCAGTTCGAACGTGGCCGGTTCCATGCTGATGCTGCCGGCGGCGCGCGCGATGCGGGCGGTGTGCGCCTTGGCGCCGACATCGACCATGTGTGCCTGGCCTTCGGCGTCGAAGTGGGTCAGCGGATTGCCGGTGTTCATCGTGTCATGGCCGACGGGTGGGGCGGAGGGATGTTCAGTTCGAGCCAGTAGCGGGCCAGCAGGGCAAGTGTTTCGGAAAAGCTGACGAAATCGAGGGACTTGCGCACGAAGCTGTTGGCGCCGAGCTGGGCCGCAGTCCGGATGTCCTTCTGTTGCGACGATGCCGATACCACGACGATGGGCAATACATGGGTCTGCGGATCTTCGCGCACCAGACGAAGCACTTCCAGCCCGTCGATGCGCGGCAGCGTCAGGTCGAGCATGATCAGCGCGGGCTGATAGCGCGTGTCCCGGCCACTGTAACTGCCGCGGCCGAACAGATAGTCGAGCGCTTCTTCGCCGGAAGGCACGACCTTGATCTGCTCGTTCGGCACGATCGTGCGCAGCGCCGTGGTGATCAGCTTCACATCCTCTGGCACATCTTCAATCAACAGCAGTGCGTGCGAACCAACCGGAATCGATGACATCGGAGGCGTAGGCTTGTAGGTATTGGAATCAGCGGCAGGCCAACCTCGGCGCGGCCGGTGTTCGATGTCCGGCTCCGCAAGCCCCGCCTGCCGTACACCATGGAGGCATGAACTGGATGAGCCGGACGCTTCTTGTATCTATTGTTTCGGTTTCGGGTACGCGCCGCACCCTTCACACCTGGTAACGACTACCCGAACGATCGTTCACCTCGCATCGGTATCATAGCATCGCCATGAGTCACTTCTTTACCGTCCGCAAGCTGCGAACGGCAGTCATCGCGCTGCTGCTCGTGCCGCTCGGCCTGCCCGCGCAGAATCTGCCCGATCTGGGCGACCTGTCGCAGGCCGACCTGCCGCCTGCGCTTGAGCGGCGCATCGGAGAATCACTGTTCCGCGACATGCGTGTTCGGGATCGCAGCTACATCAACGATCCGGAAATCAGCGGCTACCTGAACCGTCTGGCCGACCGGCTGGTGTCCAAACTGCCTGATTCGCGACAGGATTTCGAACTGTTCGCGCTGCGAGATCCGACACTGAATGCCTTTGCCTGGCCGGGCGGTTTCATCGGCGTGCATACCGGACTGATCGTCACGACACAGAGCGAATCGGAACTGGCGTCGGTCATCGCGCACGAAATTTCGCACGTCACCCAGCATCACATTGCACGGCAGTTCGCCAAACGCGGCGAAATGACGACGATCGCGATCGCCTCGCTGCTGGTCGCGCTGCTCGGGGCGCGCAGCAATCCGCAGGTGGCGCAGGCGGCGCTGGTCGGCGGTCAGGCGGCGAGCGTGGCGTCGCAACTTGCCTACACCCGCGATTTCGAACGGGAAGCCGACCGCATCGGCCTGCAGATGCTGGACGGGGCCGGCTTCGATACCCGCGGCATG